>CAVFMZ010000013.1:0-38068 GCA_963623675.1 Firmicutes bacterium CAG:176
GATGTCGGGGTCAAAAGCCCCCGACTTTGATGCCTACGGATTGCTCCGTGCTCCGCACTCCCACAATCCTACCCAATATTCGCATATCGTGGGATTATCATCCCACTTTTATGCTCATATCGGGGCGGGTCCCAAGGTCTTTCACCCACTTATGAGCGAGCTCATGTGGGTTTAGACCTTTTGACCCTGGCATCATACAATGAAGACATAAAAAAATCGGTAACGGGAGAGGACTTTAGAATGACAGCAGAGGATTTTTTAAGTAATAATTTTGCGGAAATCATAGGATTAATCTTTATCTGGATAATTCTGAATAAAGAAAATGTATTGAGCAGGGAAGATATCCGCAGATTCATGAATATATTTTACTGTGAAATTGCAGAACTCATTGCATTCAATCTGGAAAAAATCACAAGATGCTGGAGTGAACCGACGGTTTTGCGTATTTTGCTGTCAGCTGCGGGCTATGTACTCAGGGCTGAGCTGGTCTATCTGTTTATCAGGTTCATCTGGCCCCACAATGAGAACAAAAAAGCCCTGCTGCGGTTAAGGCTTCCTGTTTTCGTCTGTGCAATATGCGGTATCTCTCCGCTGTTTACGAATATTGTTTATTTCTTTGACGATGCCAACCGGTTCGTCAGAGGACCTTTGGGCTTCATTTTTGTTGCTGTGGTCATAGGATATATACTTCTGTTTGTATACTATACCATCAAACAGCGAAAGGAGACTGAAAAAATAAATACCTTCATATTGCTTTTGATTGCTTTTTTTATCGTTTCTTCCACTCTCATGGCCACATTCTACGATATTGAGTGGCTTGGCAGACTCTCCATTGCTTATGGAATGGTATTCTGCCTGTTTGCACTGGATGCCGGCAAACTGAAAAATACGATTTCCATTTTGCAGGAAAATGAAGAACTGAAGACAGCCCTGGAAGCATTGAAAGCTGTACGAAAAAAAGAAGAAGTCTATCAGGAGAAATTACTGGCTGCAAAGAAGGATGCGGAACAGGCAAATCAGGCAAAAACAGACTTTCTTCTGCGTATGAGTCACGATATCCGCACACCGCTTAATGGCATCATAGGAATGTTGGATGTGGCGGAACGCTGTCGGGAGAATATTGACAAGAGGGATGAATGTCAGAAAAAGGTGAGAGAATCTGCAGAACTTCTCCTTGAACTCATTAATGAAGTGCTGGATATGAACAAGCTGGAATCCGGAAAAATTGTTCTGGAGCATGTGCCCTTTGATATGAAAGCGATCTCCAGGACTGTCTATACTCTGGTGAGCAGACAGGCGGAGAGCAGAAATATTGAAATTATAGAAGAAGACTGCTATCTTCCTCATTACAGGCTTATAGGAAGTCCCCTTTACTACAAAAGAATTATGATGAATATTCTGAGTAATGCTATCAAATACAATAAAGCGAAGGGAAAGATCTATATTATCTGCAGGGAAGTAGAGGTAAATGATAACCAGGTGGTCATTGAATTCAAATGCCGGGACACGGGACTTGGTATGTCACAGGAATTTGTGAAACATGTCTTTGAACCATTTACACAGGAAGATGAGGCGGCCCGGTCAGAGTACGGCGGTACCGGACTTGGAATGTCGATCACGAAGAAGCTAGTAGATAAGATGGGCGGAACTATCACCGTGGAGAGTAAAAAGGATAAGGGAAGTACCTTTGATGTAAAGATTCCCTTTGAAATCGACAGCAGTGAAGAGATCACAGACTCCACAGGGGATTGGACGACAGCAAACTCCATAAGGGGACTGAAGGTGCTTTTGGCAGAAGACAATTCCCTGAATATGGAAATCGCAAAATTTCTGCTTGAAGAAGAAGGTGTATCCGTTGTGGAAGCGAAAAACGGAAAAGAAGCGGTAGAGAAATTCGCGGACAGCGGGGTATTTGAGATCGACGCCATTCTGATGGATATTATGATGCCCGTGATGAACGGTTATGAAGCCACCGGACAGATTCGTGAAATGGATCGTCCTGATGCGAAAGAGGTTCCCGTGATAGCCATGACAGCCAATGCCTTTACAGAGGACAGGATTGCATCGAAAAAAGCGGGGATGAATGAACACATTGCCAAACCGCTTGATACAAAGCTGCTGATGAAAACGATTGCCCGATGTGCAGCTGTCTATAAAAAGCATTGACATCCTCCATGAACATGATAAAATGAATACTAGTCAGATTGTATACAATAATGCAAAATCAGGAGGACGTCAGAGAACGAATATGAGCAGTACGCAAGGGCAGAAAGACGGCCGTGATAAGTATTCCCTCCGCGGAAGAGTATTTCAGAGTATCCGCGAAGATATTTTAAGCGGACGATATGAGCAGAATACAGAATTAAAAGAAGCAGCCATCGGAGCAGAACTGGGCGTGAGCAGAACTCCGGTAAGAGAGGCACTTCGTCAGCTGGAGCTGGAGGGATTGGTAACGATTATTCCCAACCGTGGCGCCTATGTCAATATGATTACGGCAAAGGATGTGCAGGATATTTATGTGATCCGTTCCATGCTGGAGGGGCTCTGCGCCAGATGGGCAACTCAGTCGATTACGGATGAGCAGCTGGATTCCATGGAGGAAACGCTGTGCCTGTCAGAATATCATACGACAAAGAAAAATTATGATAAACTCTATGAGCTGGACAGTCTGTTCCATGAGCAGCTGTATGAGGCAGGCGGAAGCCGGATTCTGAACCATATTCTGTCAGATTTCCATGATTATGTGAAAATGGTCCGGAAAGTAACCATTTCTACCAGCAGCCGTTCCGTGACTTCTACGGAAGAGCATCGGGCGATCTTTGAGGCAATCAAGGAAAAAGATCCGGAGAAAGCGGAAGCACTGGCAAAGGAACATGTAAAGCATACCATTGAGAGTATTCAGGCATACGGACTGGAGAAAATATTATAACTGCAGGATGAGGAGGACACGATTTCCATGGCAAAGATTGAAATGAAAACCCCGCTGGTTGAGATGGACGGAGATGAGATGACCAGAATTCTCTGGAAAATGATTAAGGATGAGTTATTACTTCCTTTTATTGATCTGAAGACAGAATATTACGATCTGGGGCTGAAGAGAAGGGATGAGACCAACGATCAGATTACCATAGACGCAGCAGAGGCAACGAAGAAATACGGTGTGGCCGTCAAATGTGCGACGATCACCCCGAACGCAGCGCGTGTGAAAGAATATGATCTGAAGGAAATGTGGAAGAGTCCCAACGGAACCATCCGTGCGATTCTGGACGGAACCGTTTTCCGTGCCCCCATCATTGTCAGGGGAATCGAGCCTTACGTAAAGACCTGGAAGAAGCCGATCACGCTGGCAAGACATGCCTACGGTGATGTCTACAAAGCATCTGAGATGCAGATTCCGGGACCAGGCAAAGTGGATCTGGTTTATACAGCGGAGGATGGCACACAGACTTCCGTGCTGGTACATGAGTTCAAGGGACCTGGCGTGGTACAGGGTATGCACAACCTGGATGCTTCCATTGAAAGCTTTGCACACAGCTGTTTCCAGTATGCCATTGATACAAAGCAGGATGTATGGTTTGCAACGAAGGATACCATTTCCAAGAAATACGACCATCATTTCAAGGATATTTTCCAGGAAATCTATGAAAAAGAGTACAAGGCGCAGTTTGAGGCAGCCGGACTTAGCTATTTCTATACGCTGATTGACGATGCCGTAGCCAGAGTGGTCAAATCCGAGGGTGGATTTATCTGGGCCTGCAAGAACTATGACGGCGATGTGATGAGTGACCTGGTGGCAACGGCTTTCGGTTCTCTTGCCATGATGACCTCCGTTCTGGTGTCCCCGAAAGGATATTATGAATTTGAAGCGGCTCATGGAACCGTACAGAGACATTACTATCAGCATCTGGAAGGAAAAGAGACATCTACCAATCCCATGGCAACCATTTTTGCATGGAGTGGTGCTCTGCGGAAACGTGGCGAGATGGATGGAATTCCGGAACTGATGCATTTTGCAGATGTGCTGGAGCAGGCGTCCTTAAAAGTGATCGAGTCCGGAAAAATGACCAAGGATCTGGCGCTGATTACCAGCCTTCCGAATCCGCAGGTACTGAATTCCACTGATTTTATCAAGGAAATCCGGAATGAAGTAGAAGCAGCGCTGTAAGACTTCGTTACACATGAATAAAAATACGAACCCTCCCATATATTTACTACAAATGTGGGAGGGTTTTTGTATGGAAAATCATTTATACAGGGATATCAAAGAGCGGACGGGCGGCGAAATCTACATAGGGGTGGTCGGTCCTGTCCGAACCGGAAAATCCACGTTTATCAAGCGTTTTATGGATATGCTGGTGCTGCCGCACATGGAAGATCCTCACGAGAGGGATCGGGCGACGGATGAACTGCCCCAGTCGGCGGCGGGCAAGACCATCATGACTACAGAACCGAAATTTGTGCCAAAAGACGCGGTGGAAATCCAGATTGCAGACGGCATTGCGGTCAAAATCCGTCTCATTGACTGTGTGGGATATATGGTGGAGGGTGCGGCCGGACATCTGGAAAATAATACGGAGCGAATGGTGAAGACACCATGGTACGACGAGGAGATTCCATTTACCAGATCGGCAGAGCTTGGCACCTACAAGGTCATTCACGAACATTCCACCATCGGAATTGTGGTGACCTGCGATGGAAGCTTCGGTGAGATTCCGGCAGAAAACTACCGGCAGCCGGAGGAACGAACGGTAGAAGAACTAAAGAAATTAGGAAAACCTTTTGTCATCCTTTTAAATACTACCAGACCCTACAGCGATCCTGTGCGGAAACAGGCAGAAGAGCTGTATCATAAGTACAGCGTACCGGTAATTCCGGTAAACTGTGCGCAGTTGAAAAAAGAAGATATCACCATGATTCTGGAACAGATTCTGCTGGAATTCCCATTGGTGGAAGTAGAATTCCATATGCCCCGCTGGGTGGAAATGCTGCCGGTATCCCATCCGGTGAAGCAGGAACTCATTGAAAAGGTGCGTTCCATGATGGATCAGTTCCGGGTGCTGCGTGACATCGGATCTGTTTCCACGGACTGTCCGGGACCGGGCATCCATAAAATAAAGCTTGACCAGGTGGCGTTAAATAAAGGAATCGCCAGCTACTCTGTGGAAATAGAAGAGAGCTGCTATTATGAGATGCTGACAGAGATGACAGGCATGGAGCTGAAAGACGAGTACGATCTCATGGAGCAGTTAAAAGAACTGTCCGCCATGCAGAAGAAATATGGAAAAGTCATGAAAGCCATGGATACGGTGCGGCAGAAAGGCTATGGCATGGTGCTGCCAGAGAAGGATGAGATCCGCATGGAAGATCCGGTGCTCATTCATCAGAGCGGCAAATACGGGGTGAAACTCCGGGCATTGTCCCCGTCGGTTCACATGATCCGGGCAAATATTGAGACAGAGATTGCACCGATCGTGGGAAGCGAAGAGCAGGCGAAGGATCTGATCCAGTATATTCAGGATGGCAGAAAGCAGGAAGAAGGAATCTGGCAGATCAATATTTTCGGAAAAACCATCGAAGAACTGGTGGAAGACGGAATCCGTAGCAAGCTTTACCAGATCGGAGAGGAGAGCCAGGTGAAACTGCAGGATACCATGCAGAAAATCGTAAATGATTCCAATGGTGGACTGGTATGCATTATTATATAAATATGATATACTGTAACTATCCGGAGCCTTGCAGAGGCGGTTTTGCAAATGTGCTCTGAATAGTTACACAGAAAGAGAAGAGACACTTATGAAAATCACAGTGATTTCCGTCGGAAAAATCAAAGAGAAATATTTTATCGGGGCTATTGAAGAATATGCCAAGCGGCTCAGCCGCTACTGCAAGCTGGATCTGATTGAGGTGCCGGATGAGAAGACACCGGACGGCGCCAGCGAGGGTCTGGAACTGCAGATCAAAGAAAAAGAAGGCGAACGGATTTTACAGAAGATTCCGGATGGAGCGTTTGTAGTGGCACTGGCCATTGACGGAAAGATGCTGGATTCCGAGGAACTGGCAGGTCAGATGGAACGGTGGAACGTGGGCGGTATCAGCCATGTGGTCTTTCTGATCGGCGGTTCCCTGGGGCTGGCTCCTACGGTGCTGAAGCGGGCAGATTATAAGCTCAGCTTTTCTAAAATGACCTTTCCCCATCAGCTGATGCGGGTGATTCTGCTGGAACAGATTTACCGGAGTTTCCGGATCCGGAACCACGAACCTTACCATAAATAAAGGAACAGCCGTTGAATCTGCCTGCGCTTAATGGTACAATAGTTACTGTTCACTCCTGAATCAAGTTCTTACGCAGCCTGACAGCAAGTATCTGGCTGCTGTCAATACCTGCAGATAGAAGAAAGAAGTGTCATAAAATGCTGGAAATACACCTGACTTCCGGTGACCGGAAGCGCATACATGAGATTCTGAAAACCTACCAGGCACAGAAAGAAGTGCAGTCCATGCAGAAATTCGTGCAGCACGGGCATACTTCCACCTATCAGCACTGTATGAATGTGGTGCGTTTAAGCTACTGGCTGAATAAACATTTTCATTTACATGCAGATGAAAAAGCATTATTAGTGGGCGCGTTGCTTCATGATTTCTATCTGTATGACTGGCATGAGAAGAGTACCTGGCACCGGTGGCATGGATTTTCCCATCCCTTCCGGGCAGCGGGAAATGCCAGAAAGATTTTTGGAATCACAGAAAAGGAAAGACATATTATCGAAAGCCACATGTGGCCGCTGACCCTCCGGCATATACCGGGCAGCCGGGAGGCAGTCATTGTGTGTCTGGCGGATAAATGCTGTTCTGTCGCAGAGACAGTCGGCAGATAAAAAAGAGAGGAATTCAATACAAATGACAATTTTGGCAAAAGATTTTCGGAAAATTGCAAGAGACAGTTTAAGAGGCCGTTGGGGCATGGCAGTGGGAGCCGGATTTGTGGCAAGCCTTCTGGGCGCATCCACGGCGATTACCACGGGAGGCGGATTGAACTTTACATCTAACACTTCCAGTGGAGATGTATCAGCAGCAGGTTATGAAGCAGCTCAGGCGCAGGCTCAGAAAATCGTGGATTTCCTGACCAGTGACCAGTTTGTACAGAATATTTTCCCATGGCTTCTTGGAATGGGTGTGGTGCTGCTGATCTGGCTTTTAGTAAACCTGATTGTAGGAGGAGCTGTTACCCTGGGCTATGCACAGTTTAACCTGAATCTGGTAGACGACCGGGATCCGCATTTCTCGGATATCTTTTCCCATATTCGCCGTCTCTGGGAAGGTTTCTGTATGCAGTTCTTCCAGGGAATGATGGTATTTTTATGGTCGCTGCTTTTTATCATTCCGGGAATCGTTGCCAGTTACCGGTATTCCATGACGCCGTACATTCTGGCGGAAAATATGGACATGTCTGTAATGGAAGCCATTACGGAATCCAAGAAAATGATGAGAGGTAATAAGTTCCGTCTGTTCTGCCTGGAAGTCAGCTTTATCGGATGGGACATCCTTGCGGCGCTGACGCTGAACATCGGAGATTTATGGGTGCATCCTTACAGAGAGGCAGCCAGAGCTGCATTCTACCGGGAGATTACGGAAGCAAGATACAGCAATCCTTATGTGGCACCGGAAGAGCCAGATCCATATTCCTGGAGCGATAACAGACAGGAAGAGCCGGGGCAGCCGGAAGAGTTTCATGAGAAAGAAGAGAAAAAAGAAGAATATCCTTATCAGGATACTGATATCTGGGATGAGGAGTAGGAGGATGATATGACAAAAAGTATTGCAGGCGTGACAGAGCGCTTTCTTCGATATGTATCTGTGGATACCCAGTCCATGGACGAGCAGGAGCAGATTCCGAGTACGGAAAAACAGCTGATACTGGCGTCCATGTTGAAGGAAGAACTGGAAAGCATGGGTGTGTCCGGTGCCCGCATGGATGAGCATGGTTATGTCTATGGATATATTCCGGCAAATACGGACAAACAGGTTCCGGCAGTTGGCTTTATTGCTCACATGGATACTTCACCGGCTGCTTCTGGTGCGGATATCAAGGCAAAGATCGTAAAGAATTATGACGGAAAAGCCATTCTTCTGAATGAGCAGACAGGACAGACCCTGGATCCTGAGCAGTATCCGGAACTTCTTGATTATGTGGGACAGGATCTGATTACTACGGATGGAACAACGCTTCTGGGGGCAGATGATAAGGCGGGCGTAGCGGAGATTATGACCATGGCAGCCGGCATTCTGGAACATCCGGAACTGGTTCATGGGAAAATCTGTATCGCGTTTACGCCGGATGAGGAGGTAGGACGCGGAGCTGATCTTTTTAACGTGGAAGGGTTTGGTGCAGATGTGGCCTATACCGTAGATGGCGGCGCACTGGGCGAGATTGAATATGAGAACTTTAATGCGGCGGGAGCGAAGATCACCATTCACGGTGTCAGCATCCATCCGGGTTCTGCAAGAGGAGCCATGAAGAATTCCCTGCTTATCGGTATGGAACTGCAGTCGCTGCTTCCGGTTTATGCCAATCCGGCCTGCACCGACGGCTATGAAGGATTTTTCCATCTGGATGAGATGAAGGGCGATGTGGAAGAAACCGTCATGAAATATATCATCCGTGATCATGACCGTGTGAGGTTCGAAGAGAAGAAAGCGCTGATGAAAGAGGCAGCGGCTTATCTGAACCGCAAATACGGGGAAGGAACCGTGGATGCAGTGATTACGGATTCCTATTACAATATGAAGGAAAAAATTGAACCTCATATGGAACTCATTGAGATTGCAGCTAAAGCACTGAAGCTGGTGGGCGCGGAAGCAAAAGTATGCCCGATCCGTGGAGGTACCGACGGAGCCAGACTTTCCTTCTTGGGTCTGCCCTGTCCGAACCTCTGTGCCGGTGGGCACAATTTCCACGGAAGATACGAATACGTACCTGTTCAGTCTATGGAAAAGATTACGGAAATGCTGCTTCGGATTATAGAGCAGTTTGCCGCTGGTAAATAGTCGTGATAATTTACAGAAATGTGAAATCATACCGTAAAAAAATGACGAAAATCAGCAGAACGTAACATTGAAATTTCTATAATTTGATGGTATAATATCTAATACGGTTCGTTTTTTAAGACAGCCCTTACCTGATAACAGATACGGGGCTGTTTTTTCGTGAGTGACGAACAAAAAAATTAATGTAGGTGATGAGATGGGCAAATATTTTGCGAAAAGACTTGGAATGGCCATTGTTACTATTTTTCTGGTAACCTGTCTGACTTTCCTTTTAATGAACGCCGTTCCGGGAAGTCCCTGGCTGAGTGAGAAGAGTCCCACGGAAGCGACTCTGGCTGCACTGAATGCTAAGTACGGATTGGACAAACCGGTATACGTTCAGTTGATCAAATACCTTGGAAATCTTGCACACGGTGATTTCGGGGTATCTCTTAAGATGCAGAAAAACCGTCCGGTTTTAAGCATTATTCTGGAAATGTTCCCGGTATCTGCGAAGATCGGTGCCATCGCGCTGGCATGGGCCGTGCTGGTAGGGGTTCCCCTGGGATGTCTGGCTGCATTTAAACGCGGAAAGCTGACAGACAGTATTCTTCGTGTTGTCTGTACCCTCGGAATTTCCATGCCAAGCTTTGTAGTTGCTTCCGTACTTCTGGTAACTCTGGCGGGCGGTATTTCCGGATTTAAGCTGTTCCCGACCATATTTGATGCGTCGGCCGGCTGGAGAACCTATGTACTTCCGTGTTTTTCTCTGGGATTTTATCCGATGTGTTATACGGCGCGACAGACCAGATCCGCCATGCTGGATTCCCTGAATCAGGAATACATTAAGACTGCAAGGGCAAAGGGACTGAAGAACAGCAGGATCATTTTCAAACATGCCCTGAGAAATGCCCTGATCCCGGTTATTACTTATCTGGGACCGCAGGTTGCATTTACTTTGTGCGGTGGCTTTGTGGTGGAGAGCGTATTCTCCATTCCGGGACTGGGACGTTATTTTGTACAGTCCATCCAGAACCGTGACTATCCGGTTATCATGGGAACCACGATTTTCCTGGCCGCATTTATCATTCTGATGAATGTGGTGGTAGATATTCTTTATAAAGTGGCTGACCCGCGTATCAGCCTTGGCAAGGGAGGAGAGTAACTATGGCAGAAGACAAGAAGTTTAAGCGCTGTCCCATCAGCCTTCAGCCGGATATCGAGTCCCTTCTTGCGGAACTGACTCCGGAGGATTTTGAACCGGCAAGCCGTCAGGAAAAAGAGGATTTCATTCAGGACCGTCAGAGCGTTTCTTACTGGAAGGATGCCTGGAGACGTCTGAAGAAAAATACCGTAGCCATGATTGCGCTGGGAGTGATTATATTCCTGTTCCTGTTTGCGTTTGTAGGACCGCTGCTGATTCCTTATGGCTATGATGAATTTAATACGGGTGCAGAGAATCTGTATCCCTGTCACTATACCCTAGAAGATCAGAACCGTCTGGAAGAGGAGATTGCAGCAAGGACCCAATCTGAGGTAACGGATGTAGATACCCTCATTGAGAATGCTAAAGCAGAGGCAGAGGCTAAAGGAGAGACGCTCTCCAGCGTGGATATTGCCATGATCCGTGCCAAGGCAAAGGTTTCTACCCAGGGAACCGGTGAGCAGGAGGATACCGATCCGGCCACTGTCCGTAAGGAGCTTGGCATTAAAGCGAAATTATTTGGATATTCTAATGAAGAGCTGCAGCGGAAAGCAGCCGGAGAGAGCGTATTCCCCCATGTGTTCGGTACAGATATGTACGGCCGTGACATTCTGGTACGTGTAATGTATGGTGCCCGCGTTTCCATGGCAGTCGGTATCTGCGCGGCACTTCTGGTGCTGGTGATCGGTGCCCTCTACGGTTCCATCTCCGGCTATTGCGGAGGAAAAGTGGATGCCGTGATGCAGCGTATCGTTGAACTGATTTATTCTGTTCCGGAGATGCTGGTGGTTCTTCTGATTGCAACTGCACTGAAGCCGATTCTGACAGAATTTGTCAATACAGGAAGCGGACCCTTGAAGGCATTCGTCAATGTCATGGGACCCAACCTGATTTCCATGTTCATTGCATTCGGTATGCTGTACTGGGTAACCATGAGCCGTATTATCCGCGGACAGGTACTGCAGCTGAAACAGCAGGAGTATGTAACTGCAGCCCGTGCACTGGGCGCATCCGGCGGAAGGATTATCCGTCAGCACCTGCTTCCGAACTGTATCGGACAGATCGTGGTCACCACCTGTCTGCAGATTCCGTCCGCCATTTTTCTGGAGTCCTTCCTGTCCTACTTGGGTGTTGGTGTATCGGCACCGCTTCCGAGTCTTGGCTCCATGGCGACAGACGCGCTGAGCGGTATGTATACTTATACTTACCGTCTGATTATTCCGTCTATCGTCCTGAGTGTGATGATTCTGGCGTTCAACCTGTTTGGTGACGGACTTCGGGATGCACTGGATCCGAAGCTGAAGAAATAAGAAGGGAGGAGCGAATATGTCAGAGACGAATAAAACAGGAAAATTACTGGAAGTAAAAGACCTTCGCGTATCTTTTTTCACTCCTGCCGGAGAAGTAAAAGCAGTTGGAGGCATCTCCTATGACCTGAATTATGGAGAGGTTATGGGTGTGGTAGGTGAGTCCGGTTCCGGAAAGAGCCAGGAAGCTTATTCTATTATGGGATTATTACAGTCCCCGGGAAAAGTAATCGGAGGCTCCATTACTTTTGAGGGAGAGGATGTCTTAAGCTATACCAAAGAACAGATGACCGCATTCCGCGGAAATAAAGTAGCTATGATTTTCCAGAACCCCATGACCTGCTTAAACCCGGTATACACCATCGGAAATCAGCTGGTGGAGGCTCTAAGAGCACATGACAGGAGTATTTCCAAGGCAGATGCCGAAAAGCGTGCCATGGAGATGATGGAGATGGTTGGTATCAACAATGTGGAGAAGCGTATGAAGCAGTATCCGCACGAGTTCTCCGGTGGTATGCGCCAGCGTGTCATGATCGCCATGGGTCTGATCTGCCATCCGCAGCTTCTGATTGCTGATGAACCGACCACCGCTCTGGACGTTACCATCCAGGCACAGATTCTGGAACTGATGAAAGACCTGCAGAAGAAGACCCACATGGGTATCATCTTTATTACCCATAACCTGGGCGTTGTTGCTGATATCTGTGACAAGGTATCCGTTATGTATGCAGGAAGAATTGTAGAGCAGGGTCCGGTAGATGATATTTTCTATGAACCGGCTCATCCGTATACTATGGGCCTTCTTCGTTCCATGCCACGAGTGGATGCGGAATCCTATGAGCGTCTGATTCCTATCGAGGGTTCACCGGTGGATATGCTGAATCCTCCGGAGGGATGTCCCTTCGCGCCCCGCTGTGAGCATTGCATGAAGATCTGCCTGAAGAAAATGCCTCCGTATGTGGAAGTAGGAGAGAACCATCGTTCTGCCTGCTGGCTACGTGTTCAGGAGCAGATGAACAAGGAGGATAAGTAAGATGGCAAATGAAGACAAGATTCTTCTCGAGATTAATAATCTGAGAAAATATTTCCCGGTAAAGGGGATGAAGGGACCCGGTGTCCAAGCTGTTCAGGACGTTTCCTTTTTTATCAAAAAAGGAGAGACCCTTGGCTTGGTAGGAGAGTCAGGATGTGGGAAAACCACCCTTGGCCGTACCATTATCCGCCTTCACGAGCCGACCGGCGGTAAGATTGTATATGATGGGGAGACCATCTATGATAACCCACTGGGACCGGATGGCAAACCTCTTGGAAAAGAGAAGGCGGTCAATATGCTGCCATACCGCAGAAAGATGCAGATTATTTTCCAGGATCCATCCGCATCCCTTGACCCGCGTATGACCGTAGGCGAGATTATCGGAGAAGCCATTGATATTCATAAATTGGCACAGTCCAAGAAGGACCGTTCCGACAGGATCAAAGAATTGCTTGGCAGAGTCGGTCTGAACACCGAGCATGCCAACCGCTATCCCCATGAGTTTTCTGGCGGACAGCAGCAGCGTGTGGGAATTGCCCGTGCCCTGGCAGTGAAACCGGAATTTATCGTGTGTGACGAGCCGATTTCAGCGCTGGATGTATCTATTCAGTCCCAGGTGGTCAATATGCTGGAGGATATGCAGGAGGAGATGGGACTGACCTATCTGTTCATTGCCCATGATCTGTCCGTTGTACGCCATATTTCCAACCGCATCGGTGTTATGTATTTAGGATCTCTGGTAGAGCTTGGCGAGAGCTATGAGCTGAATCGCCATCCGATCCATCCCTACACCCAGACACTGCTTTCCGCAGTGCCGGTACCGGATCCGAAGCTTTCCAGATCGAGACAGAGAATCGTCCTTCAGGGTGACATTCCAAGTCCTATGAATCCGCCCAGCGGATGCCGTTTCCACACCAGATGTCCTTATGCAACGGAGCGCTGCAGCATGGAGACGCCTGCATTCAAAGAGCATGAGCCGGGACACTGGGCTGCATGCCACCTTCTGGACAAATAAGGTTCCGAAAGAACGTAATATGCGTATCAGAACAAATGTTCTTTTGATACATGCGTGATTTCACGCAAAGAAAATAAAGGAGGATCGTATTATGAAAAATGCGAAAAAGTTTCTGGCACTGGCTCTCGCTTCTGTTATGGCAGTATCCACAGCAGCTTGCGGAAGCAGCAGTACCACCAACGACACATCCGCAGCAGACAGCAGCACCACTACTGAAGCAGCAGACACCACTGCAACTGCTGACGGATACAACCTGGCAGTTTGCCTGGCATCAGAACCTATGACCATCGACCCGGCATTAAACTCTGCCGTAGACGGCGCCATCATGATCCAGCATATGTTTGAAGGACTTATGAAATGGGTCGACAACGGAAACGGAGAAGCAGAGCTTGCTCCGGGACAGGCTGAGTCTTATGAGAAGACAGTCAATGACGACGGTACGGTTACCTATACTTTCACCATGCGTGACGGTATCAAATGGTCTGACGGAAAAGACGTAACTGCCGGAGATTTCGAGTACAGCTGGAAGCGTCTCGTAAGTCCGGAGACGGCTGCTGACTATTGCTACATGCTGGATATGGTACAGGGTTATGCAGAAGTAGCAGACGGTTCTGCTGACAAGGATACTCTTGGAATCAAAGCCATTGATGACAAGACTCTTGAAGTGGTTCTGTCCTATGACTGCCCGTACTTTGAAGAGATTCTGGCATTCCCGGCTGCATTCCCGGTTCGTCAGGATATCGTAGAGGGTAATGAGGAGTGGACCTACAGCCCGGAGACCTACGTTGGAAACGGCGCTTATAAAATGACTGAGTGGTCCCATAATGCATATATTCTCACTGCAAAAAATGAGAACTACTATGATTATGAGAACCTTGGACCGGATACCATCAAATACACTCTGCTGGATGACAACAATGCAATGCTGGCAGCTTACAACAGCGGCGAGCTGAACTTCATCATGAACTTCCCGACAGATGAGATGGCTAATTACCTTGCATCCGGACAGATCACCGTTGCTCCTTATATCGGAACCTACTATGTATGCTTCAATACTGAGGACGAAATCTTCTCCGATCCGCTGGTTCGTCAGGCATTTTCACTGGTTATCGACCGCAACTACATTGTAGAAAATGTTTCCCAGTCCGGAGAGGTTCCGGCTACCGGTTTCGTACCATCCGGTGTATATGATGCAGATGGCGCTAACGGAGATGATTTCCGTACTGTAGGCGGTGAGTACTACAGTGTATCTGCTGATGATTATCAGGCAAACTGCGAGAAAGCCCGTGAGCTGCTTGCAGAGGCAGGCTACCCGAACGGTGAAGGATTCCCGGCTGTAGAGTATATGTACAACACAGATGACCGTCACAAATCCATCGCAGAGGCACTGCAGAATATGTGGCAGACCGAACTTGGCGTTACTGTAAATCTGAGCAATCAGGACTGGAACGTATTCATTAAGAGCAGAAAAGACGGAGATTATCAGATCGCACGTCATGGCTGGATTGCTGACTACAACGATCCGTGCTCCTTCCTGGATATGTGGTATACCGGCGGCGGAAACAACGATGCACAGTACTCCAATCCGGATTATGATGCACTCATTGATGCTGCAAAAGCAACCTCTGACCAGAGTGAGCGTATGACTGCATTCCATGCAGCTGAGGATATCCTCATTGGACAGGACGCTGTTCTGGCTCCGATCTACTTCTACACCAATCCGTATATGCTGTCTGAGAACATCAGTGGTATGTACTACACTCCACTTGGATACTTCTTCTTTGGTTATACACAGCAGAACTAATCCATAAGAAATATGGCGAAGGCCGGGCAGGAAACTGCCCGGCCTTTGTTTTCTTTCTTCTTACCGCGTTTTTTTAAAAAAAGAAGACAAAAGTACGTTTAAATGATAGAATGAACAAAGAGACGAAAAAATGGAGGCACCAGCGTGCGTGATTATGAAGCAGAAGAGCAAATGAGACAGAGAGAAAGGGAACGCAGACGGGCGGAGAACCGGAAGCGGGCTCGCGAGAGACAAAGGAAGAAGCGGATGCTGGTGATGGGCGGCATAGGATGCTGCGCAGTGATTCTGATGGTGGCAGTCATCTGGCTGATGGCCGGACGGGCAGGAAAGACGCAGCTTTCAGAAGAGGACGGAAAAGCGGTTCAGGAACAGAATATGACAGAATCATCGGATACTGCGGCAGAAACATCGGCGGACAGTACAGAGGAAGATTCCAACGAGGACAGCACTTCTGCGGAAGAACAGTTAGAAGAAGAAACCACACCGGTACAGACGTCCTCCATGCCATTTGCGGCAGGGTATGAGGCAAAAGAGACAGACAGCACTACCTATCTTGGAAGTGATTCTGTGCAGAGCAGCTATGCATTATTAATCGATCTGGATGATAATACCATTGTTTCCCAGAAAGGTGCTTATGACCGGATCAGTCCGGCTTCCATGACGAAGATTTTAACGGTTCTGGTGGCGACAGAACATGTAACGGATCTTGACGATACCTTTACCATTACCAAGGAAATCACGGATTTCAGTTATTCCCATGACTGCAGTGCAGTAGGATTTCTGGATGAGGAGACGGTAACCGTCAGGGATCTTCTCTATGGAACAATCCTTCCATCAGGTGGAGATGCAGCGGCAGGTCTTGCCTGCTATGTAGCAGGCTCCATGGATGCTTTTGTGGTCATGATGAATGAGAAGCTTGCAGAGCTGGGATTATCCGACACGGCGCATTTTACCAACTGTGTGGGACTGTATGATGAAAATCATTACTGCAGTATCTACGACATGGCCATGATCTTAAAGGCTGCTGTGGAAAATGACCTGGCAAGGGAAGTGCTGACTGCACATACCTATACCACCAGTGCGACAGAGCAGCACCCGGAAGGAATCACCATTTCCAACTGGTTTTTAAGAAGAATTGAAGATAAAGATACCAAAGGGACTGTCGTCTGCGCCAAGACCGGATTTGTAGCTCAGTCCGGCAACTGCGCAGCAAGCTATGAGGAGACAGACAGCGGCAAGCATTATATCTGCGTCACCGCCAATGCCCACAGCAGCTGGAGGTGTATCTACGACCATGTGGCAGTTTATCAGGAGTATACAAAATAATGAATTATAAAGCGATTCTACAGTATGAGGGTACCCGTTACCGGGGATGGCAGACTCAGGGAAATACTGAAAATACCATACAGGGAAAGTTAGAGGCTCTGCTTACAAAAATGGCAGGAGAGCCGGTGGAAGTGAACGGTTCCGGCAGAACGGACGCCGGGGTTCATGCGGTCGGTCAGGTCATCAGTTTCCGCTGTAAGACAGAGAATACGCCGGAGGAAATCTGCCGGTATATGAACGAGTATCTGCCGGAAGATATTGCGGTTCTCTCTGTGGAGAAAGCAGCACCCCGGTTTCATGCAAGATTGAATGCAGTGCGGAAAACCTATGTATACCGGATCTGGAATGCACCTGTCAGAAATGTATTTCGCAGAAGATTTACTACCTGGATTCAGAAGCCACTGGATCTGGACGCTATGGAACAGGCGGCAGCACTTCTGTGCGGTACACACGATTACCGGGCTTTCTGTTCCCTGAAAAAATTTAAAAAGAGCACGGTACGTACCATTGAGAAGATAGAGATCGGAAAGATGGGTCAGGAGATCCGTATTTCTTATACCGGAGACGGATTCCTCTACCACATGGTTCGGATTCTGACCGGGACACTGGTGGAAGTAGGACTGGGACTCCGGAAACCGGAAGAAATGACGGAGATTCTGGAAGGTCAGGATCGAGCAAAAGCCGGACGGCTCATGCCGCCGGAAGGACTGACATTGGAGAATGTGGAATATTAGAGAAAGACAGATGGGAGATTATGAGGATGGAAAGAACAGACATCAGATATGGCGCATATATACAGATTTTACGAGAAGAACTTGTACCGGCCATGGGATGTACCGAGCCCATTGCCCTGGCCTATGCGGCGGCAGTGGCAAGAAAGACATTGGGTGTGCTTCCGGATAAGGTGGAAGTGGCAGCCAGCGGAAGTATTATTAAAAATGTAAAATCCGTCATCGTGCCTCATACCGGACATTTGAAAGGGATTCCGGCTGCAGCGGCTGCAGGAATTGTGGCAGGGGATCCGGAGAAAAAACTGGAAGTTATCTCTTATGTAAAAGAAGAACAGATAGAGGAGATCAAGCGGTTTTTGGAGCAGACTCCTGTTACGGTAGAACATCTGGAAAGCGGCATTACTTTTGACATTGAGGTTACTGTTTATACAGGAACAGATTCAGCAAAGGTACGAATTGCCAATTATCATACTAACATTGTAAGAATTGAGAAAAACGGGGAGATATTGGAAAATATTCCGGTATCAGGAGAAGAAGAAAATAACCTGACGGACCGGAGTCTTCTGGATATGGAGCATATCTGGGAGTTTATCAATACTGTAGACGTGGAAGATGTAAAATCGATACTGGAACCGCAGCTTCGGATGAACATGGCCATTGCAGAAGAAGGAATGACCAACGATTATGGTGCAAATATTGGAAAAGTCATCTGGAAAACCCAGGAGCATACGACTGCCAACCATGCCCGTGCCATGGCGGCGGCCGGCTCTGATGCCCGCATGAACGGCTGTGAGATGCCGGTTGTCATCAATTCCGGAAGCGGAAACCAGGGTATCACTGCATCCGTTCCGGTTGTAATCTTTGCAAGAGAACTGGGTGTATCTGAAGAGAAGATGTACCGAGCACTGGCACTGGCTAATCTGACAGCGATTCATCAGAAGACACCCATTGGAAGACTTTCTGCATTCTGTGGTGCCATCAGTGCCGGTGTGGGAGCCGGAGCCGGTATTTCCTACTTAAAAGGCGGTGACTATAAAGTGCTGATTCATACGGTAGTTAATGCTCTCGCCATTGTATCCGGCATCGTCTGTGACGGAGCAAAAGCTTCCTGCGCTGCCAAGATCGCGACTGCAGTGGAAGCAGGCATCATGGGATACGATATGTACATGTGCGGACAGGAATTTCACGCAGGTGACGGTCTGGTCGGCGCAGGCGTCGAGGCCAATATCCGGAACGTGGGCCGCCTTGCCAAAGACGGTATGAAGGAGACTAATCAGGAGATTATTAAGATTATGATTGGTTGTTAAATCGTAAGCCATTCCCGCCCTTTCAATATCTTTGGGGAGAAATGGAAGCCGAGGATAAATTTGTAAATGCGGACTGTACCACAGAGAGGAATATAAAAAACATGAGAGAATTGTTGGAAACTTTTTTCCGTCACTACCTTGGTGAGCGGAACCTGGAGGCGACGTTGGAACTGGTAACGGAAAATGTAATCAGCCTGGGAACCGGGGAACAGGAGGTCGCAAAGAACAAAGAAGAACTGAGAAAACTGATGACATGTGAGTTCTCTGTGATGCCGGATCCTCTGGAATTTACACTTCAGAACTATATGGAAACGCAGCTGACCCCGGATGTCTTCAGTGTTTTTACCAATGTACTGGCGAAACTGAATACAGAAAAAGATCACGTGGAGCTCTACACTCGTCTGACCTGCATTTGCTGCCGGGAGAAAGAGGTGTGGAAGATTGCATCCCTTCACATGTCTACACCGTCTGATATTCAGGAAGAGCATGAATTTTTCCCGCTTCGCTATGGAAGAACAGTTGAGGCAAAGATGTCTGTGGATTCCAATGCAAAGCTTATGGAACTGGTGGCTGAGTCTATTCCGGGTGGTATCATGGGCGGCTATCTGGAAGAAGGCTACCCTCTGTATACGATTGATGACAAGATGCTGAACATCCTCGGTTATACCTATGAAGAACTCGTTGCAGCTACCGGCGAGAAGATGCTGGAATTTATCTATAAGGAAGACCGGCAGTGGGTGGAGGATTCGATTGCAAAGCAGTTTGCGGAAAAAGGTTCCTATGAGATTGATTACCGGGCTGTTGGCAAGGATAATCGGATTCTCTGGGTGAATGATATTGGTCGGAAGATTATTACGGATGATGGCCGGGAAGCCATGATCAGTATCATTACCGATATCACAGAACGTGTGGAACGGGAAAAGCAGCTGACCCGGGAGGCGCATCGGGATTCCTTGACCGGACTTTACAACCGGAAGAAAGCCATCAGCATGATCGAGGAAGCATTTGGGGAGGGAAGCACCGGTATCCTGTTTATCTGTGACGTGGATAATTTCAAGAGCATAAACGATACCAGAGGTCATGCGGAAGGGGACAAGGTTCTCATAGAACTGGCGAAACAGCTGAAGGAGTATACGAGGGGTATGGCAATTGCGGCAAGACTCGGAGGGGATGAGTATATGCTGTATTGTCCGGATGCTTCTTTGAAAGCCCCCGTGATCGAGAAGATGAAGCAGGTACAGTCAGAGTTCATGAGCAGAATGCAGGAGCATTATCCTGATCTGCATATCAGTATCAGTGTGGGCGGCACTGTGCGGAAGAAAGGCGAGGACTTTAAGACTCTGTACAGTCGGGCTGATGAAGCGCTTTATCTTGCTAAGCACCGGAAGGGTGAGATGAAGATTTCCTGAGCAGAATCTATAGAAATAACTTTGCCTAACCATTGAAAAAATCTATCGAACAGAGGTATAACAACCAGATATAGTATAAAATGAAAAAATATCGCGGTTGTGCATACTCTGTCTTGTAATTTCGCGTAAATGTGCTATAATACAAACCGTTCAGCAGTCTCAAAATAGTTAGAGTAAACTAATGCTGCTGAGCAGCGCTTTGCCTGTAACTATTCAGAACCGGATATACGGATTCTGATAGTTGCTATATATGATGCCAGGGTCAAAAGGTCTAAACCCACATGAGCTCGCTCATAAGTGGGTGAAAGACCTTGGGACCCGCCCCGATATGAGCATAAAAGTGGGATGATAATCCCACGATATGCGAATATTGGGTAGGATTGTGGGAGTGCGGAGCACGGAGCAATCCGTAGGCATCAAAGTCGGGGGCTTTTGACCCCGACATCTATATATGAGCATAATTTACGAGGAGGTACAGCAGATGAAAGACTGCAAGCAGTGGGACGGCTTTGAAGGCCGTATCTGGAAAGAAGAGATTAACGTAAGAGACTTCATCCAGAAGAACTACACACCGTATGATGGAGACGAATCTTTCCTTGAAGGAGCCACAGAGGCAACAGACAAATTATGGGGAATTCTGCAGGGACTGCAGAAGGAAGAACGCGCAAAAGGCGGTGTTCTGGATATGGATACCCACATTGTATCCGGTATCACTTCCCATGGAGCAGGATATATCAGTGAGGAAACCAAGGATCTGGAGCAGATCGTAGGACTTCAGACGGACAAACCGCTGAAGAGAGCATTCATGCCGTTTGGCGGAATCAAGATGGCTGAGCAGGCATGCCAGACCAACGGCTATGAGCCGGATCCGGAGCTTCACAAAATCTTTACTGAGTATTGCAGAACCCATAACCAGGGTGTATTTGATGCTTATACCCCGGAGATGAAGAAAGCACGTCACAACAAGATCATTACCGGACTTCCGGATACTTACGGAAGAGGACGTATCGTTGGTGATTACCGTCGTGTGGCTCTGTATGGAATTGATTTCCTGATGGAGAAAAAAGCAGAAGATTTCGCTAACTGCGGAGACGGAACCATGACCGATGATGTCATCCGTCAGAGAGAAGAGATCAGCAGACAGTATCAGGCACTTGGCCAGATGAAGAAGATGGCTGAGATCTACGGCTTTGATATTTCCCAGCCGGCTAAAAATGCAAAAGAGGCAGTTCAGTGGCTGTATTTTGGATATCTGGCAGCTGTCAAGACACAGAATGGTGCAGCTATGAGTGTTGGCCGTGTATCTACCTTCCTTGATATTTATATCCAGAGAGACCTGGAGAACGGAACCATCACTGAGAAAGAGGCTCAGGAGCTCATCGACCATTTCGTAATGAAACTCCGTATGGTAAAATTCGCAAGAATTCCGTCCTATAACCAGCTGTTCTCCGGTGACCCGGTATGGGCAACCCTGGAAGTAGGAGGCATCGGCGTAGATGGCCGTTCCATGGTTACCAAAAACGATTACCGTTTCCTGCATACACTGATTAATATGGGACCGAGTCCGGAGCCGAACCTGACCGTTCTGTATTCCTCCAAGCTGCCGCAGAACTTCAAGAAATTTGCAGCTGACATTTCTATCCGTACCAGCTCCATTCAGTATGAGAACGACGATGTGATGAAGCCGGTATGGGGTGATGATTACTCCATCTGCTGTTGTGTATCCGCAACCCAGACCGGTAAAGAGATGCAGTTCTTCGGAGCAAGGGCAAATCTGGCAAAATGCCTTCTGTACGCAGTAAACGGCGGCGTAGACTTAAAGACCAGAGAGCAGGTAGGACCGGCGTACAAACCGATTACTTCCGAGTATCTGGATTATGATGAAGTTATCGGGAAATACGATAAGATGATGGACTGGCTGGCAGGCCTGTATGTCAATGTACTGAACCTGATCCAGTATATGCATGACAAATATTTCTATGAGGCAGCTGAGATGGCTCTCATTGATACCGATGTAAGAAGAACCTTCGCTACCGGTATCGCAGGATTCTCTCATGTAGTGGACTCCTTAAGTGCTATCAAATATGCAAAAGTAAAAACCGTTCGTGATGAGACCGGGCTGGTTGTTGACTACGAGACTGAGGGAGATTTCCCGAGATACGGAAATGATGACGACAGAGCAGACGACATCGCAGTATGGCTTCTGAAGACGTTCCTTGACAAGATTAAGAAACATCATACCTATCGTAATTCTGAACCGACTACTTCTATCCTGACCATTACTTCCAATGTAGTATATGGTAAGGCAACCGGAAGCATGCCGGATGGCAGAAAAGCAGGCGAACCGCTGTCTCCGGGAGCTAACCCGAGCTACGGTGCTGAGAAGAGCGGACTTCTGGCTTCCCTCAACTCTGTTGCAAAACTTCCGTATGAGTGGGCACTGGATGGTATTTCCAATACTCAGACCATCAATCCGGATGCACTGGGACACAGTGAGGATGAGAGAATTAAAAATCTGGTACAGGTAATGGACGGATACTTTGATCAGGGCGCTCATCATCTGAATGTCAATGTATTTGGAACCGAGAAACTGATCGATGCAATGGAGCATCCGGAAAAAGAGGAGTATGCAAACTTCACTATCCGTGTATCCGGATACGCAGTAAAATTCATCGACCTGACCAGAGAGCAGCAGATGGACGTGATCTCCAGAACCTGCCACAAGAGCATGTAATTTTTATGGATGAACATACAGTAATCACCGGAAAGATTCACTCTCTGGAAACATTCGGGCTGGTAGATGGTCCGGGTGTCCGGTGCGTGGTATTTCTGCAGGGCTGCCATATGCGCTGCAGATATTGCCATAATCCGGAGACCTGGAATATGCAGGGAGGCGAGGACTCCACAGCAGAAGAAATGTTTCGAAAGGTGTACCGTTACCGGAATTACTGGGGAAAAGATGGGGGGCTTACCGTCAGCGGCGGTGAGCCTCTTCTCCAGTTAGACTTTGTAACGGAATTTTTCCGTCTGGCAAAAGAAAAAAGGGTAAACACCGCACTGGATACCTCCGGCAATCCATTCTCCATGGCTCCGGAATATCTGGAACGATTTGATCGTCTCATGAATCTCACCGATCTGTTTCTGCTTGATATTAAGGCGGTGGACGGAAAGCTTCATAAAGAACTGACAGGACAGCCCAATGACAATATTCTTGCCCTGGCCCATTATCTGGCTGATCATGGAAAATCCATGTGGATCCGCCATGTACTGGTGCCTGGACTGACGGATTCAGAGGAAGATCTGTTGGCGCTTCGTGATCTGGAACGGTCTCTTCCAACGCTGAAAAGAGTGGAAGTCCTTCCTTATCACACGCTTGGCCTGTTCAAATGGGAGAAGTTAGGCATTACATACTCACTGGATGGTGTGCCAACGCCCACAGAGGAAGAAGTAAAGAGAGCAGAAGAGATTCTGGAAGTGCATAGATATCAGTAAATGATCATTCAGAGCCACATTCGCAAAACCGCCTCTACGAGGCTTTACTTTTGCTCATGTATGGCTTCTCGCCCTATAAATGCCCATAAATATGTGTTTTCATGCAAGCATGACTCACATATTTGTGGGCATTTGCATGGCTCTGAATGTTCAACATATTGAAAATTTCTATCAGCTCCTTTTCTTGCGTTTTTGGGTCTGATCTGTTATGATAATTCATGGTTAGAAAAAACTAACTGACGTGAATAAATCAGGAAACTCCATTTTTCAAACAATCACCGGAACCTGGACAATTCCGGTGAGGAGCGTCCTGCTTAACATGGTAGTAATGAAAAATTTTACATAAAGGAGACATTTACTATGGATTATTTAGAAATTGAAAAGGTAGTAGGAAGAGAGATTCTGGATTCCAGAGGAAATCCTACGGTAGAAGCAGAAGTTTATCTGGCTGACGGAACCATCGGAAGAGGAGCAGCTCCCAGTGGTGCATCCACCGGTGAATTTGAAGCTCTGGAGTTAAGAGATGGTGACAAGAGCAGATATCTTGGAAAAGGTGTTACCAAGGCAGTGGAAAACATCAATACCGTAATCAATGAAGTACTGACCGGTATGGATGCATCCGATACATACGCCATCGACAAAGCAATGATCGAGGCTGACGGAACCAAAGACAAATCCAGACTGGGTGCAAATGCAATCCTGGCTGTATCCATCGCAGCAGCAAGAGCAGCATCTGTTTCTCTTGATATTCCGCTGTATCGTTTCCTTGGCGGCGTATCCGGCAACCGTCTTCCGGTTCCGATGATGAACATTGTAAACGGCGGATGCCATGCGCTGTCTTCCGGACTGGACGTACAGGAGTTCATGATCATGCCGGTTGGTGCTCCGTCCTTCAAAGAGTGCTTAAGATGGTGTGCTGAAGCGTTCCACGCACTGGCTTCTATTTTAAAAGAGCGCGGGCTGGCCACTTCCGTAGGTGACGAGGGTGGATTTGCTCCGGCGCTGAAATCTGATGAAGAAGCAATCGAGACCATTCTGGAAGCTGTAAAGAAAGCAGGCTACGAGCCGGGTAAAGATTTCAAGATCGCTATGGACGCTGCATCTTCAGAGTGGAAGAGTGAGAAAGGCAAAGGCTTCTACAAACTTCCAAAAGCAGGAACCGAGTATACTTCTGAAGAGCTCATTGAGCACTGGGCAAAACTCTGCGAGAAATATCCGATCATTTCCATCGAGGATGGTCTGGATGAGGAAGACTGGGAAGGCTGGCAGAAACTCACTGCAAGACTGGGCGACAAAGTACAGCTGGTTGGAGACGACCTCTTCGTTACCAATACTGAGAGACTTTCCAAAGGTATTAAACTGGGTGCAGGTAATGCCATCCTTATCAAACTGAACCAGATCGGTTCCGTGTCTGAGACACTGGAAGCAATCAAGATGGCTCACAAAGCCGGTTATACCGCTATTTCTTCCCATCGTTCCGGTGAGACCGCAGATACTACCATTGCAGACCTTGCAGTAGCACTCAACACCTGCCAGATCAAGACCGGTGCTCCGAGCAGATCCGAGCGTGTTGCAAAATACAATCAGCTGCTTAGAATCGAGGAGCAGCTTGGCGCAAGCGCAGTATATCCGGGAATTGGTGCATTTAATGTAAAGAATGACTAAAGCAAAAGACAGGAAGCACTATAGATGATGTTGCATGATCTATAGTGCTTTTTTGGTGTGCCTTAATAAGGCAGGAAGAGTGGAAAAATAACTGTTTATGCAAAATATGAACCATTCGTGTATAAAAATATGTTATCATGTAAATTGTGATATGATAGAATTACTAATATAAGAGGAGCGGTTTTTCTATGAAATTACAATATGAACAGATCATTAAGAAGATGACACTGGAAGAAAAAGCACGGATGATGTCCGGAAAGAATACCTGGGAGACGGTGGATTATGAGAAGTATGGGATTCCGTCCATGGCCATGGCAGATGGTCCCCACGGACTGCGGAGACAGGCCGGGGCAGGCGACCATCTGGGACTGAACGCGAGTCTTCCGGCCACCTGTTTTCCGACGGCAGCCGGCATGGCGAACAGCTGGGATGAGAAGCTGGGCGAGGAGATCGGGGAAGCTCTGGCAGAGGAAGCGGTGACGATGAATGTCAATGTGATCCTGGGACCGGGACTGAATATTAAGAGAAGTCCTCTCTGCGGACGGAATTTTGAGTATTTTTCCGAGGATCCCTATCTGGCAGGAAAGATGGCTGCCGCTTATATCCGGGGAATCCAGAGCAAAGGAATCGCTGCATGCCCGAAACATTTTGCAGCGAACAGTCAGGAGCTTCGCCGTATGGCCAATAATTCTGTGGTGGACGAGCGTACCTTCCGGGAGCTGTATACCACGGGATTTGAGATTGCCATAAAAGAAGGCAGGTCCAAATCTATCATGTCCAGTTACAATGAGATTAACGGCGTGTATGCTAATGAGAACAGTCATCTGTTGCAGGAAATTCTGGTAGACGAATGGGGGTTTGACGGATATGTGGTCTCTGACTGGGGCGGCAGCAACGACCATGCCCTGGGCGTGAAGAACGGAAGCCACCTGGAGATGCCGGGAACCGGCAATTCCGGTGTCCACGATATTGTCAGCGCCGTGGAGGCGGGCACGCTTCCGGAGGAGATTCTTGACCAGCGTCTGGATGAGCTTCTGAAGGTGATTTTTGCAACCCATGCTGCGACGGAGAAGGCGAAGGGCACTTCCTATGACGTGGAGGCCCATCATAAGCTGGCCCGGAAGGCTGCGGAGGAGAGTATCGTCCTTTTGAAAAATGAGGAGCAGATCCTGCCGCTGAAGCCCCATACCAAGGTGGCTGTGATTGGTGATTTCGCCCATACACCGCGCTATCAGGGTGCAGGCTCTTCCCTGGTAAATCCGGCGAAGACACCGGAGTCCATCCTGGAGACGATTCGGGAAACGGATCTGGAGGTGGTGGCCTATGCTCAGGGATATGTGCGTAACCGCAAGGAAAATAAAAAGCTGGTGCACGAAGCCAGGGAAGCTGCAAAGAAGGCAGATGTGGTACTGTTCTTTGGCGGTCTGGATGAGATCAGTGAATCCGAGGGACTGGACAGGACACACATGCATATGCCCCAGGCCCAGAGCATGCTGATCGATGAACTGTCTACGGTCAATGAGAATATCGTCGTGGTACTTTCCGCAGGCTCCGCCATCGAGATGCCGTGGTATTCCTATGTGAAGGGGATTGTCCATGGATATCTGGGCGGACAGGCAGGTGCTTCTGCCATGCTGCACGTACTTACCGGCCGCGTGAATCCTTCCGGCAGACTGAATGAGACCTATCCCCTGCGCTATGAGGATACACCGGCGTATCGGTATTATCCCGGTAAGGAGAGAAGCAGCGAATATCGGGAAGGGTTGTATGTGGGCTATCGTTATTATACGACGGTTGGCAAAAAGGTGCGTTTCCCCTTTGGATATGGACTGAGCTATACCACATTTGCCTACAGTAACCTGAAGGTGACAAAAGAGGGTGTGTCCTTTACCCTTACCAATACAGGAGAGATAAAAGGTACGGAGATCGCCCAGCTCTATGTGGGCAGACAGTCTGATACCGTATTCCGGCCGGTACGGGAGCTGAAGGGCTTTTCCCGAATAACTCTGGAACCGAAGGGTTCCAGAGATGTGACGATTCCCTTCGATGATAAGACCTTCCGGTTCTACGACACCCGCACTAATACTTGGGAAATCGAATCCGGTATCTACCAGATTATGATCGGAACCGATGCGGAGCATATGGTTCTGATGGATGAGCTGGAAGTAGAAGGTACGGTGTCAGAGGGCGGCTGTCAGAGAGGAACCTTGCCGTCGTATTTCTCCGGGCAGATCAAAGAGGTGTCAGATGCAGAGTTTACGATACTGTATGGCAGGGAAATTCCGGATGGAAGCTGGAGCGGGGAGATCGGCATGAATGATGCCGTCTGCCAGCTGTATTATGGAAAGGGCATCCTTGGAAAATTCTTCTGTGGAGTCCTCCGACTGCTTTTGAAGGTCAGTGAATGGCAGGGAAAACCGAACCTAAATGTTTTGTTTAACTATAATATGCCAATCCGCGGCTATGCAAAGATGACCGGCGGCCTTGTGACCATGGAGATGGCAGAGGCTCTGACCGAGATGGCGAACGGCCACCGGATCAAGGGAACCGCACATCTGATCCGTGCTGCCGTGCACAGAGGATAGCTGCCTTGGAATGACAAAGACGGGGAGCATATGATAAGAATTGCAATTGTAGAGGATGAAGAACTGTATGCAGAGCAGCTTCGCACCTACCTGCAGCAGTATGAAAAGGAACATGGGGATAAATTCGAGATCACGACCTATACGGATGGGGACGGCATTGTGAGCAAATACCGTTCGCAGTTTGATATCATCCTCATGGATGTGGAGATGAAATTCATGGACGGTATGTCGGCAGCGGAGGAGATCCGCAAGGTCGATGCCGAGGTTGTCATCATATTTATTACCAATATGGCGCAGTATGCGATCCGCGGTTATGCCGTGGATGCTCTCGACTATGTGTTGAAGCCGGTGTCTTATTTTGCATTTTCTCAGCGTCTGGCCAGAGCCATTTCCCGGATGAGGAAGCGGGAATCCAAAGTGATTCTGGTTAATATTAAGGGCGGAAGAGTGCGGCTTAACATCGCAAATATCTACTATGTGGAAAGCCAGGGGCATACGCTGATCCTACATACGATCCTCGGTAATTATGAGACCACCTGCACGATGAAGGAAATGGAAGAGAAGCTCACAGGCATGAATTTCTGCCGGGGCAACAAAGGATATCTGATTAATCTGCAGCATGTGGAGCGTATCCAGGATGGCTGTGCCATCATCGGTGAGGAACAGCTGACCCTCAGTCGTGCGCGCCGGAAGGAATTTATGGAAGCTTTGGCTGCTTACTGGGGCGAGGTGGTGAAATGATGGGAAGTACAATGCCGGATATTCCGCGCCTCTATACGGCGATTGCAGAGTGGCTTGCCTGTGTCCTCTTCCTTCTTCCTTTAAAGAAACGTTTTGACAGGATGAAAACGGGATTTCTGATGGTGGTCATGTTCCTGCTGCAGAGCGTATTCTTGGTGGCCACCGGGGACATCGTGATCTTTTTCTGGATTCCGTGTATGATCATCGCCGTCCTTCTGATGATCGCTTTCCTGTATCTGGGAAGCGCCATCAGCCTGACGGATGCTGCTTACTTCGGGATGATTGCCTTTGTGACGGCTGAGTTCCTGGCATCGGTGGAATGGCAGCTGCTCTGTTATTTTTGGAGCAGCGGGATGCCGGCTTCCTGGATTCGGATTCTTTTCCTAGTGGGAATCTACGGGGTGCTTGCTCTCGCATTTGGATGGCTGCTTCACGGACATCTGACCAAGGATGCCGTGATGCATATCACCAGGAAGGAATATTTCTCCGGCCTGCTGATTGCCGTGGCGGTCTTTGCAGTGAGCAATCTTAGCTTTCTTACAGAGAAAACCCCGTTTTCCGGACATATGTCCTTCGAGATCGGCAATATCCGTACTTTGGTGGATATGGGTGGTATCGCCATACTCTATGCCCACCTGATGCAGTGCTGCGAGATCCGTATCCGCAAGGAGCTGGAAGCCATGCAGAATGTACTTCAGAACCAGTACCTTCAATACACGCAGTCCAAGGAAAGTATTGATCTTATTAATTATAGGTATCATGACTTGAAGCATCAGATTGCATTTCTCCGCAGTGAGAGCGACCCGAAGAAGCGGGAGGCATTTCTCGACCGCATGGAGGATGAGATCCGCCAGTATGAGGCGCAGAATAAGACAGGAAACAGTGTCTTGGATACGGTGCTCACCACGAAAAGTCTGTATTGCGCTAAGAACGGCATCACCTTTACCTGCGTGGCGGACGGAACCCTGCTTTCTTTTATGGATGTGACGGATATTTGCAGTATTTTCGGAAATGCACTGGATAATGCCATCGAGTGCGAGATGAAAATTCCGGAGCAGGAGAAGCGGCTGATTCATGTGACGGTATCTCGGCAGAAGTCATTTTTAATCCTGCGGTTTGAAAATTATTATGAGGATGCCCTTTCCTACGAGGAAGGACATCTGGTCACGACCAAAAAAGAAAAAAGCTGCCATGGATACGGTCTTAAGAGTATTCGCTATACGGTAAACAAGTATGATGGGGCAGTGAGCATCAATACCCAGGAGAACTGGTTTGATCTGAAGATTCTGATTCCGATGCGGGAGTAAGGCTTCATCTGAAAACACCGTGTTTTGTGTGAAATGCATAAAACTACGGTGTTTTTTTATACATGTTGCACTGAAGCGAATGCAGTTTGTGCAGGAAATATGCAGATTATGTAATTTTCCGCACAGAAAAAGGATTTATGCTAGGATAACATCACAGAATCGTAGATGCGGCGGGAACGCTTTACGGTACGAAAAGAGGAGAGAGAGGAAAAGAGTATGTTACAGATTAACATGGAAGACGTGATTAACGTCCTGAATTCCTGTAAGCCATATCTCATTGCACTTGCGGTAGCTCTGCTGCTGGCAATTGTGGTTACTGTGGCCTGCATGAAACTCAAAAAACCGGTGAAGAGACTGGTCAGAAAGGAAGCATGGATTGCTTTTTTGATGGCAGTTGTTATCCTGGTGAACCTGATTTGCTTTATTCCGATGTCAAGTATGATTTCACTTGCCATGGGAAATGGCACCATCACAGAGGAGACTTCCGCGGAAGCCACCGAACTCTGTGAAGATCTTGCAGACGAGGGAATCGTCCTTCTGAAAAATGAGGATAATATCCTTCCCCTTACCAATACTTCCAACTTGAATGTATTTGGCTGGGCATCCACTAATCCGTGTTACGGTGGTACCGGTTCCGGTTCACTGTCCGATGCATATGAGACCACGACTCTGCTGGGCGGCCTGGAGGAAGCCGGATATACCCTGAATACCGAACTGAGTGATTTTTATACAGCTTATCGGACAGATCGTCCGGAGGTTGGTATGTGGGCACAGGACTGGACGCTTCCGGAGCCTACAGCTGATTCTTATACAGATGAAATGATGCAGAACGCAAAGGATTTCTCCGATACTGCTATGGTAGTTATTACCCGTGTCGGCGGAGAGGGTGCAGATATTCCGACGGATGTCAGCAAGGTAACCTATACGGATAACTCTGATCAGTACAAAGATTTCGAGGACGGAGAACATTATCTGCAGCTGAGCCAGACCGAGAAGAATATGCTGGATTTGGTATGCAGTAATTTTGAAAATGTCATCGTTGTCTACAATGGTGCCAATACCATGGAGCTTGGTTTCTTGGATGAGTATGAGCAGATCAAAGGTGCCATCTGGTGTCCGGGTACCGGCCAGTCCGGATTTGTATCTCTTGGAAAAATCGTATCCGGTGAAGTGAATCCGTCTGCAAAGACCAGTGATACCTTTATCTATGACCTGACCGCTGCACCGAGCTATAACAATTTCGGATACTTTGTCTATGACAATATGGACGAGTTTGCTTCCACTTCCAGAAATTTCGGGACCGGAGAGGATGAGGCAACGATTCCGTCCTTCGTCAACTACACAGAGGGAATCTATGTCGGATACCGTTTCTATGAGACTGCTGCAGCAGAGGGACTCATTGATTACAGCTCCACCGTCCAGTTCCCCTTCGGATATGGATTGTCCTATACGGACTTTACCCAGGAGATGGGCGACATCACCGTTTCTGACGGACAGGTAAGCTTTGATGTGACCGTTACCAACAATGGTTCCGTAGCAGGAAAGAGTGTGGTAGAGACCTATTATAATCCGCCTTATGTCAATGGTGGTATCGAGAAAGCATCTGCAAACCTGATTGATTTTGCCAAGACAGATGTTCTGGAGCCGGGTGAATCCCAGACCGTATCCTTCAGCTTCAATGAAGAGGATATGGCATCCTACGACAGTACCGGCAACGGAAGCTATGTACTGGAGGCCGGAGATTATATCATCTCCATCAACGCAGATTCCCATACGGTACTGGACAGCCAGACCATAACGGTAGATGAGCCCATCGTATATGATGAGAACCATGCACGTTCCACCGATGCGACGGCTGCAACGAACCAGTTTACCTATGCATTGGGAGATGATGTGACCTATCTTTCCCGCGCAGACGGATTTGCCAACTATGCAGAGGCAACTGCAGCCCCGGTCAACTTCACCTTGTCTGACGAAAACAAGGCGAAGTTTCTGAACAACAGTAACTACAATCCGGAGGATTACAATGATGCCTCCGATGAGATGCCGACCACCGGTGCAAAGAACGGACTCACCCTGGCAGACCTTCGCGGTGCGGATTATGACGATGCAAAATGGGATGAGCTTCTTGACCAGCTGACAGTATCTGATATGGATACGATGATCGCCCTTGGCGGATATCAGACCTCTGCTGCATCCAGCGTAGGCAAGGTTATGACCGTAGACTGTGACGGTCCGGCATCCATCAATAACAACTTTACCGGAACCGGCTCCATCGGATTCCCGTCTGCAGTCATGATTGCCAATACCTGGAATAAGGATATGGCACTGACATTTGGTGAAAGCATTGGCAAGATGGCAGATGAAATGCAGGTATCCGGCTGGTATGCACCGGCTATGAATACCCACAGAAATGCATTTGCCGGAAGAAACTTTGAGTATTATTCCGAGGACGGCGTGCTGGCAGGCAAGATGGCGGCCAATGCAGTTATCGGAGCAGAAAAGTATGGCGTCTATGCTTATATTAAGCATTTTGCTTTAAATGACCAGGAGACCAACCGTACTGCAATGCTCTGTACCTGGGCAAATGAGCAGTCTATCCGCGAGATTTACTTGAAGCCTTTTGAGATTGCAGTGAAAGAGGGCGGCGCAAAGGCTGTGATGTCTTCCTTTAACTACATCGGTACCCAATGGGCAGGCGGAACCTATGCCCTGCAGACCACTGTACTCCGTGACGAGTGGGGCTTCCATGGATTTGTCCTGACTGACTACTTTGGTGTTTATGGTTATATGGATTCGGATATGGGTATCCGGGGCGGTACTGACTGCATGTTGGTAGCATATGATACCGAGACCAACCATTTGACGGATACCAAGAGTGCCACCAGTATCAAGGCAATGCGTCAGGCTTGCAAGAATATCATGTATACAGTAGTGAACAGCCGTGCATATGAACCGGAAAACCTGACTAGCGGACTGATGAACTGGCAGATTATGGCCATTGTAATCGATGTCATCTTTGCAGCTCTGATCATTCTCTTGGAGGTACTTGCAATCCGCAGATTCCTGAAAGATCAGGCAGAAGACAAAACTGCTGAGGAAGCTGCTGCTGCCAAAGCAGAGGTACAGTAATATGGCTAAGAGTAATCAAAATATCCTGCAGCAATTTGCAGAGAAGCATCCCGGAGCCTATAAATGGATCCGGGAGGGCGGTCTTTTCGTGATTGTTAGCAATCTCATCACTGTGTTTAAATACCTGATGCTGCTGGTTCTTCCTCTGGCCTTTGCAGAACTTCCCAATGTGGATTTTGGATTTCCGGGTATTGATATCACCCTGTTCGGAGAGACCTTCAAATGGAACATCATCGGCTATGATGCCGCCCACGGCGGACTCCCGTATTTCTGTGCCTACATGATTGCCATGGTCATCGGAGAATGCATCAACTTCCCGATCCAGCGTAATTTTGTATTCCGCAGCAAGGGCAAGATCACGTATCAGGCCATGTGGTACCTGATCGCGTTCTGCATCGTAACCTGTATCGTGAATTCCATCAACTGTGTCTGGGTAGCCGTTGCGGGAATATTTGTCCCCAACTGGTTGTACAACATTGGTACGACGGTCTTAAACGGCGGCGTATCCATGGTGGTATTCTTCTTTGTGAATAAAATCATTTTCCCGGAAGGGGAACAGAAATAAAGTGACCGTATGCGATACGGGAAAGACCAGTTACTGTCTAAACAGTAACTGGTCTTTTTTCATACAGGTAACTTGTGAAAGAACCTTGCAGAAACAGGTAAAATCCTTTATAATAATTCGGATTGACAGTTCATAACAGAAAAATATTAGAAAAGGTAGTTTATGCGTAAATTAGCGTTATCAGATGAGATCCTGATGACCATTGAAAAACCGGCTCGTTACATCGGCGGTGAGGTCAATGCGGTCATGAAGGACAAGGAAAAGGTAGACATCCGGTTCGCCATGTGTTTCCCGGATGTATATGAGATTGGTATGTCCCATCTGGGCATTCAGATTCTCTACGATATGTTTAACAAGAGAGAGGACACCTGGTGTGAGCGTGTCTACTCTCCATGGAACGATATGGACAAAGTGATGCGGGAGCAGCAGATTCCGCTTTTCGCACTGGAATCCCAGAACCCGATCAAGGATTTTGATTTCCTGGGCATCACTATTCAGTATGAAATGTGCTACACCAACATCCTGCAGGTGCTGGATCTGGCACAGATTCCGCTGGAGGCATCCGAGCGAACCAGGGAGCATCCGTTTGTCATTGGCGGCGGCCCCTGCACCTACAATCCGGAGCCGCTGGCAGATTTCTTTGACTTGTTCTATATCGGAGAGGGTGAAGTGCAGTATGGTGCGCTTCTGGATCTTTACAAGGAATGGAAGGGAAGCAGCGCATCCAGAGAAGAGTTCTTAAAGAAAGCGGCACAGATTCCGGGCATCTATGTTCCTTCTTTATATGAAGTTTCCTATAAGGAAGACGGTACCATCGACAAAATGCTCCCGCTCTGTCCGGAAGCGCCGGAGAAGGTGAAGAAGCAGCTGGTACTGGATGTGACCAATTCCAGTTATCCGGAGAAACCGGTGGTTCCGTTTATTAAGGCAACCCAGGACCGCGTGGTGCTGGAGATTCAGAGAGGCTGTATCCGTGGATGCCGTTTCTGTCAGGCGGGTATGCTGTACCGTCCCACCAGAGAGCGTGATCTGGAGATGCTGAAAAAAGCAGCCTATGCCATGCTGAAAAATACAGGTTACGAGGAGATTTCCTTAAGCTCCTTAAGCTCCAGTGACTATTCCCATCTGAAGGAACTGGTTAATTTCCTGATTGATGAATTTGGAAGCAAGGATATTAATATTTCCCTGCCGTCCCTGCGTATTGATGCGTTTTCCCTGGATGTGATGGGAAAGGTACAGGATGTGCGGAAGAGCAGCCTGACCTTCGCGCCGGAGGCAGGCTCCCAGAGACTCCGCGACGTCATCAACAAGGGTCTGACGGAGGAAGTCATCTTAAACGGCGCCGGACAGGCTTTCGAGGGCGGCTGGAACCGTGTAAAACTGTATTTCATGCTGGGACACCCGACGGAGACTGAGGAGGATATGAAGGGGATCGCATGGCTGGCAGAGAAGATTGCCGAGCGTTACTATGAGGTTCCGAAAGAAAAGAGAAACGGAAAGTGCCAGATTGTAGTCAGCACTTCCTTCTTTGTGCCGAAGCCTTTTACCCCGTTCCAGTGGGCACAGATGTGCACCAAGGATGAGTTCCTGCACAGAGCCTATATTGTCAACCATGAGATCAAAGACCAGCTCAACAAGAAGAGCATTAAATATAACTGGCATGAAGCCGATGTTACCATTCTGGAAGGCGTTCTGGCAAGAGGTGACCGGAAGGTGGCAAAGGTCATTAAGAAAGCTTACGAAAAAGGATGTCTCTTTGATTCCTGGACGGAAGGTTTTAAAAATGAACTCTGGATGGAAGCATTTGCAGAGTGCGGTGTGGATATTGATTTCTACACGATCCGTGAGAGAGAGCTTGACGAAGTATTCCCATGGGATTTCATCGATATCGGTGTAACCAGAAAATTCCTGGAAAGAGAATGGAAAAGAGCTCATGAGGAGACCGTGACCCCAAACTGCCGGATGCAGTGTTCCGGCTGTGGTGCGGCTGTCTTCGGAGGAGGTGTCTGCCGTGAACATTAGAGTCAGATTTCGAAAATATGGAGTGTTAAAATTTATCGGACATCTGGATGTCATGAGATATTTCCAGAAGGCAATCCGCCGGGCAGACATTGATATCTGCTATTCGGAAGGATACAGTCCGCATATGATTATGTCCTTTGCATCGCCCTTAGGTCTGGGTCTGGAGAGCGACGGTGAATATATGGATATCCGGATTCATGGTTCCATCTCTTCTGAGGAAGCAGTCCGCCGCTTGAATGCTGTTATGGTGGAAGGCATCGATGTCCTGAGCTTCCGGGAACTGCCGGAAAACAGCAAGAATGCCATGGCAAGTGTGGCAGCGGCTGATTATGAGGTGCGGTTTCGGAAAGGCTGTGAGCCGGAGGAAGGCTGGAAAGAAAAATTCACAGAATTCCTGGCACAGCCGGAAATGCGGATCGTGAAAGAAACCAAAAAGGGTCAGCAGGAGCTGGATATCCGCCCGTGGATCTACAGCTGGGAGATTGCAGGCGATATGATTAAGATGAAGGTATCTGCAGGAAGCGTGCACAATCTGAAGCCGGAAATGGTACTGAAAGCGTTTGCAGAACATATCGGCTGGGAGATGCCGCAGTTTGCCCTGCTGGTCACCAGACGGGACATGTATGCAGACCAGGGAACCGAAGAAGAGCGAAAACTCATTTCTCTGGAAGCGCTGGGAGAAGAAATTGGATAGTATAAGAATCATTACCTATATCAGAGACGGAGTTCTGGCAGACGCCCTCTATGAGGACGGACGCATGATGGAGCTGTCCCTGATTTCCAAAGAAAAGGAATCTATTCTTGGAAATATTTATATAGGAAAAGTAAAGAATATCGTAAAAAATATTCAGGCGGCTTTTGTGGAGATTGAGCCGGGGTTACTCTGTTATCTTCCCCTGGAAGATGCCAGATGCCCGGTCTATACACAGCCGAAAAAGGGAAAAGAACTGGTACAGGGAGATGAACTGCTGGTACAGGTGAGCCGCGAGGCAGTGAAGACCAAGGCACCATCCCTGACAGCCTGTTTTGGACTGACGGGAAAATATCTGGTGCTCACATACGGAAACCGGACCATCGGGTATTCCGGAAAACTGAGCGGTGCGGAGAAAACCAGGCTGAAAGCATGGACGGCAGCGCATGTGCTGCCGGAGGACGCCGGAATGATCGTGCGGACCAATGCGGCAGGAGTTCCGGAAGAAGAACTTGACCGGGAACTGGGACGGATGCTGGAGCGATATCAGTATCTTAAAACACAGGCGGTACACCGGACGGTTTATTCCTGCGTACACCGGAACCGGCCGTCCTATCTGAATTCGGTGCTCGGAAGCAAGAGCAGTTCTTTGAAAGAAATCCTGACAGATGACAGGGAGATTCACGGAGAACTGCAGAAATTTCTGAAAGAAGAGATGCCAGGGGACGGACAGAAGCTGCGGCTGTATGAGGACCGGCAGCTTCCGCTGAAAGCATTGTACCGGATGGAAAAAAATCTTGACGGTGCGCTGGCGGAGAAAGTCTGGCTGAAGTCCGGAGCTTATCTGGTGATCGAGCCGACAGAAGCTCTGACGGTGATCGATGTCAACACCGGAAAATGCATTGCCGGAAAAGACAAGCAGGCCACGATCCGGAAGATCAACCGGGAGGCGGCGCTTGAGATCAGCCGTCAGATGAGGCTTCGTAATCTGTCGGGAATCATACTGATTGATTTTGTGGATATGACAGAATCGGGAGCAGATGAAGAATTGTTGGAATTTATGCGGGAACAGCTGAAAAGAGATCCGCAGAAATCAGCGGCGATCGATATGACAGCTCTGGGACTGATGGAACTGACCCGGAAAAAACAGAAAAAAACATTGAAAGAACAGGCAAAGGAGTGCGGAATACTATGATAGAAGTACATGCGTTAAAAGAAAAAGGGCATTATAAAAGCTTTCACATCCAGGGCCACGCAGGATATGCGGATGAAGGTGAAGATATTGTCTGCGCGGCTGTGTCCGCACTGGTCATCAATACCATCAATTCTATTGAAGAGTTTACGGAAGATGCCTTTACCTGCGACTGTAAAGACGGCATGATTGAAAGATGGGAGTTCACTTCCAATGTATCGGCAGGAACGGACCTTCTGATGGATGCACTGATGCTGGGACTTCGGAACATTGTAAAATCCTACGGAACAGATTATCTGCAGGTGGCTGACACCGAAGAAAAATAGAGTGGAAAAAGTTTTTCCAAAAGTTAAGGCAAATTACTTGACAGGCATAAAACACTATGCTATTATATCAAAGATGCCGCGCAGTGAGGTTATAAGTCTGTCGAAAGACAGCACCGGAATTGGCGAGTAAATATTAGGAGGTGCCATATGTACGCGATTATTGCAACAGGTGGTAAACAGTATAAAGTAT
>CAVFMZ010000014.1:0-36971 GCA_963623675.1 Firmicutes bacterium CAG:176
CCTCTGATGATGTCCCTGCTGGTACAATCCCTTTACAACATTGTGGACAGTATCTTTGTTGCAAAGTTATCCGAAACTGCTCTGACTGCTGCTTCGCTGGTCTATTCCATTCAGTTTCTGATGATTGCTGTCGCTGTAGGAACTGCAGTGGGACTTAATGCCCTGCTGTCCAGAAAGATCGGTGAGCACAAACCGGAAGAAGCATGTCAGGCTGCCACTACCGGGTTGATTTTAATGCTCCTGACCGCCTGCATCTTTTCTCTGACCGGTATCTTCCTGTCGGATTTGATTGCTGCTCACATGACATCTGATCCGGAGCTTCAGGAACTGTGCAGACAATATCTATCCATCAATCTGGTCTACTGTGAAGGTATTTTCCTGCAGACTTACGGTCAGCGTCTGCTGCAGGCCATAGGTGATACGGTTCTGTCCATGCTGTCTCTGATCATCGGTGCAATCATCAATATCATTCTGGACCCAATTATGATCTTCGGTCTCTTGGGCTGTCCGGCTATGGGAATCCGTGGTGCTGCTATTGCAACTGTTATTGGTCAGATCATTGGAGCCATTGCCGCGCTCCTTTTCAATCGTTTCCGCAATCCGGTGATCCACGTCCGCTTCCGGAACTATTGTTTCCGTTGGCAGGATATTGCCGATATTTACCGGGTAGGACTTCCTACTATTATTATGCAGGCCATTGGAAGTGTCATGACCTTTGCCGTAAACAGTATTTTAATGAATATTTCCACGACAGCCGTCGCCTTTTTTGGTATCTACTATAAACTGCAGAATTTCCTTATGATGCCCACCAATGGACTGGGGCAGGCTGCCATCCCCATCGTTGGTTACAACTACGGAGACCGGAATCTGAAACGGGTCCGTGAGACATGGCACGTCCTCCTACCCACCGGAATCTGCATTGCCCTGCTGGGCACCGTGCTGTTTCAGCTCTTTCCAGCTCAGCTGCTCAGTCTTTTTTCCGCCAGTCCGGAAATGCTGACACTCGGTGTGCCCGCACTCAGAATTATTTCTGTCTCCTTCGCATTTGCAGCAGTTACCATTCTCTGCGGTTATTTTGCATCCGGTCTTGGAAATGGAATCGTAAATATGGTGAGTGCCGCAATCCGGCAGCTTATCCTTTTGGTTCCCTGCCTCTGGCTTCTCATCCATCTGTTTGGGATCTCCTGTGGTTGGTATGCTTTCTGGATCGCAGAAATCGCCGCGTGCACCTATAGTTACGGTGCAGCACGGCGACTTTTAAACAAAACGACTATTATTTAATTCTCTTCAGCTCATATGCTCTCGTTCCAAGGCCGATCTTCTCTGCCTGGTCGAGAGTTGCTTTCCACTCGATATTCGGGTTGGAATCCTTGAAATGATCGTGATGGCAATGCCATCCCGGCTCTGCCAGATGTTCACCCAGTTGGCTGTTTTCAATCGGAGTTGCTTTCAGGCAGGCGTCTGCACATGCCTGATCCAGTGCCACCGGATCGAAGCTAGCGAACATTCCGATATCCGGAAGGATCGGAGCATCATTTTCTCCGTGGCAGTCACAGTTGGGACTGATATCCTGCACCAGTGCAATATGGAAATGCGGGCGGCCATGACAGACGGCCTGTGCATACTCTGCCATTTTGCGGTCCAAAAGTTCGTTGGCGCTGCTGTTAGGATTATATACCGCGTCATAACTGCAGGCTCCAATACATCGGCCGCAGCCTTTACACTTGTCATAGTCGATGACTGCTTTCTTATTGACATAGGAGATCGCATCACTGCCGCATTCTTTTGCACAGCGGCGGCAGCCACGACAGACTTCTTCGTTGATCGCCGGTTTTCCGCTTGCATGCTGCTGCATTTTCCCGGCACGGCTTCCGCATCCCATACCAATATTTTTGAGTGCTCCGCCAAATCCGGTTGCCTCATGTCCTTTGAAATGACTCAGGCTGATGAAAATATCTGCATCCATAATGGCATGTCCAATGAATGCTGTTTTGCAGTATTCTCCGTTAACTACCGGAACTTCTACTTCATCCGTTCCACGAAGTCCGTCTCCGATGATAATCTGGCATCCTGTCGTAATCGTATTAAATCCATTAAGATTTGCACAGTCCAGATGCTCCAGTGCATTTTTTCTGCTTCCCGGATACAGGGTATTGCAGTCTGTCAGGAACGGCATTCCCCCCTGCTCTTTACACAGGTCTGCGACCACTTTTGCATAGTTCGGACGAAGGAACGCCATATTTCCAAGCTCACCGAAGTGCATCTTGATTGCCACAAACTTTCCGTCCATGTCAATCTCTTTGATTCCGGCTGCGATACAGAGCTTTTTCAGCTTATCCAGTTGACTGGTTCCTACCGGACACCGGAAGTCTGTAAAATAAACAGTTGATTTCTCCATCTTATAGTCCTCCTCTTTCTTAGAATCCCAGCGTATCATTTACCAGAATCACATGAATCCGATCGGTATGTCTGGAATATCTGGTAATCAGGAACTGACAGCAGATGGTATCCGGAGATTTGCAGTCAAAGCATCTTCCTTTTTCCTTACACGGAGTCTTGATATCGAATCTCTGTGCATTGGCCGGTGCTGCTACATTTCTGGCACGCTTCATGGCGCTGTCCAGATCTGAACAGACTTTGTTCATTCCCACAATAAAAATTACTTTTCTCGGTCCCTGGGCGATGCAGGAAACACGGTTGGAATTTCCATCAATATTTACCAGAATACCGTCATTGGTCATGGCATTGGCACTGGCAAGAAATATGTCTGCATCGTAAGCAGCCATAAGTCCCTCTCTCGGCTCCATTTTTGCACGATCCATGTAGTTGTAATTACCTTCCTCCAATGCTTTGATGAGTCCAATTTCATGAGCACTCGTGCATCCGCCCATGGCAATTCTGCTGCCCTCCGGAATCAGCTCCAGTGCTTTTTTCACAGCTTCTTCCTTATTCGCTGCATAATATCCTGACATGTTGCGGGACTCCAGGCCTTTGATGACGGTCTGTGCAAGACAGACATTTCTCTTTACCATGTTTTCGTCCATAGATACATCCTCCTTTGCTCCTGCACATTCGCGGACGTGCGCAGGACTTTGAATAGATATATTTTATCGTAAATTCACATTTTAAGCAATCGCAAAAAAGGGAGACGTTTGCCTCCCTTTCTCAGTCCTCATAGAAGACTTCGCTTCTTTTTAGAATACGCCCTGCTGCATCATCGCATCTGCAACACGCTCAAATCCTGCGATATTTGCACCGGCTACCAGATTGTATCCCAGTCCGTTTCTTGCTGCTGCATCTACGGAGTTCTTATAGATGGTATTCATAATATTATGAAGTTTCTCATCTACTTCTTCTGCAGACCATACCAGACGCTCGCTGTTCTGGCTCATCTCCAGTGCGGATACTGCCACACCACCGGCATTAACTGCCTTGGACGGAGCAACGATCATATTCTTCTGATCCATCAGGTAACGGAGTGCTTCATTGGTAGTCGGCATATTTGCAACCTCAATGTAGTAGCGGACATGGTTTGCTGCGATCTGTTTTGCCTGCTCCAGATGAACATCATTCTGCATTGCAGACGGCATGCAGATATCTACTTTTACGCCCCAAGGTTTCTCGCCCTCATGGAACTCTGCACCAAATTTATCTGCATAGTCTTTTACTTTATTACGTCCGGAATTTCTCATGGTTACCAGATACTCAATCTTTTCCGGTGTATTTACGCCATCCGGATCATAAACGTATCCGTCCGGTCCGGAAAGGGTAACAACTTTAGCACCCAGCTCTGTTGCTTTCTTGCAGATACCCCAGGTTACATTTCCAAATCCTGCGCATGCGATGGTCTTGCCTTTGATATCCTGTCCGTCATCTTTTAACACATTTTCCAGATAGTAAACAGCTCCATATCCAGTTGCTTCCGGACGGATTCTGCTGCCGCCGTAAGAAAATCCTTTTCCGGTCAGAACGCCATTTTCAAATACACCTTTCAGTCTTCTGTACTCACCAAACAGATAACCGATTTCACGTCCTCCTACACCCATATCACCTGCCGGTACATCCACATCCGGTCCGATATAGCGGTATAATGCCTGCATGAAGCTCTGGCAGAAACGCATGATCTCTGCATCTGATTTTCCGGTCGGATCAAAATCAGAACCACCTTTTGCTCCTCCAATCGGAAGACCGGTCAGGCTGTTCTTGAAAGTCTGCTCAAATCCCAGGAACTTCATAATACTCGGAGTTACATTTTTCTGGAAACGGATACCTCCCTTGTACGGTCCGATGGCTCCGTTGAACTGGCAGCGATATCCGGTATTGGTGTGCCAGTTTCCGTTATCATCTTCCCATACAACGCGGAAGGTAAACATACGCTCCGGCTCAACCATACGATTTAATAAATCTACTTTTTCGTACTCCGGATGACGCTCAACCACCGGCTCCAGGGAGGAAAGTACTTCCTCTACCGTCTGGCAGAATTCCGGCTGCTCCGGATAACGCTCTTTTACTCCATTGATTACACTTTCAAGATACTGATTCATGATAAACCTCCTTGTGTTTTTCACCCTGTACTTTGTTTTTGTTTTCCGTTACTTTTTGGTTGTTTATTCTTTGTTTTCCCTGTTTCTAATTGTGATTATAGGACGGTTTAAATATAAAGTAAAATGAATATAATCTATTAACTTTATTTACAATATCTATTTATTGTCAACGAGATAAAAGTGTTAAAAATTCCTTTTTCTGGCTGACATTCCGGTAGGCCGGACGGATGATCCGGGCATCCGGACTGCAGCATTCTTCTACCCGGTGTGCACACCAGCCGGGCATTCTGGAAGCTGCGAACAACGGTGTAAAGATGTCCTCCGGAATTCCAAGCATCTTATAGACAAATCCGGAATACAGATCCACATTGGCGCAGATCTGCTTCTGGCTCTTCTTCTCCTCCGCAAATACTTCCTTGGACAGTTTCTCCACGGACTCGATAAGATTCAGCTCTGCTTCCATGCCTTTCTCCTTTGCCAGATTTCTGGAAAATTCTTTCAAAGCCTGTGCTCTTGGATCAGACAGCGTATAAACTGCATGACCCATGCCATAGATCAGACCGGACCGGTCACCGGTTTCTTTCCGCACAATGCGGACCAGGCAGTCCTTTACCTGGACGTCGTCATCCCAGTCTTTTACCTCCTGCCGGATGGTCTTCAGCATCTGCGCCACCTTGATATTGGCGCCGCCATGCCGATAGCCTTTCAGGGAACCGGTCGCTCCGGCAATGGCAGAATAAAAATCCGTGCCGGAGGAAGTCAGTACTCTGCAGGTAAAGGTAGAGTTATTTCCACCGCCATGCTCTGCATGCAGGATCATACAAAGATCCAGAAGCCTTGCCTCTTTCTCTGTAAATTCATGATTATGCCGCAGCGTATATAAGAAATTTTCCGCCACCGAGTAATCTGCCCGCGGTTCATGAAGCACCAGGGAATCCTTTTCAAAATAATGCCGTTTTGCCGCATAGGAATGCGCCACAATGATCGGAGTTCTCGCTACCATACGGAAAGATTTGTAAAGCTCCTGCTCCAACGACAGATCCTCTGCGTATCCATCATAGGAATGAAGCGCAATGATACAGTTCTCCAGCTTTGTCATAATATTAGGATCCGGGAAACGTAAGATGACGTCTTCCGTAAAGTTTGCCGGCAGCTTACTCCACTTAGCCAGCAGTTCCCGGAACTGGGCGAGTTCTCCTTCCGTAGGCAGATCGCCGAAAAGCAGCAGATAGACGACCTCCTCAAATCCATAGCGTTTACCGGACACACAGTCCTTGATAATATCCTGGATCTCATAGCCGCGGTAATAAAGCTTTCCTTCACATGGAATTTTCTTTCCATTCTGAATTTCATAACCGCAGACATCGCCGATGGCCGTCACGCCTGCCACCACGCCGGTTCCATTGGGATACCGAAGTCCTCTCATGACCTCCATATCCGACTGATAAGAGGGCAGAATCTTCTCTTTCCGATATTGATCCGCCAGTGCTTCCGTAAATGTAACAGACCGCCGGTTCAGTTCCAGTTCATCCTGCATCATGGCAATCTGGGTTTCCAATTTGGTAGCCATCTGCTGTTCCTCCTTTATGTTAAAATGCACCGCGTAAGATACTCCGCGTAAGACTCTATTTTTTCCTGAATATTCGGAATTTTTGCAATGCTTCCGGCCATGTTCGCCGTCTCCGCCAGAGCGAAATTTCCCGGAAGCTGAAACGATTTATTCATATTTAACGCATCAATCAGCTGGCATTCTATAATATCAGATCCGCTGTAGCCGGAAACGATCAGTGCAAACAACTGCTTGTCCTTAAAAGGCTTCCGCCGGAAGGGTGCTGTCAGACGGTTGATAAAGGCGGTGAGATTTGCTCCCAGCGCATCATTATAATTCGGGCATAAAAGCATCAGTGCCTTACAGCTGTCCAGTGCCGGATACACCTCGTCCACCATTTCTCCGCCATAGAAGCAGGCCATATTCTGACTGAAATACATACAGGTCTCGTAACTGCATCCTGCACAGTCCATGACCGGCTCATCCCGAAGCGAGATTTCCTGCACTCCGATGGCAGGCGGCAGCTTTTCTTTCACCTGATTCCAGAGCCAGAAGGTATTGGAAGTAGAAGGATCGCAGGAGTGAACACAGACAATCTGATTTTTTCCACGGCAGGGCTCCGGATCCATCAAGCGGTCCACCAGATCCTGTGCCGCATAACGATAGGCTTCTTCCAGACTGCAATTTCTGTTCTTTGCCTGCACCAGATAATTTTTCAGACTTCCGGTTCCTTCTACCAGAGGCCGCCCCACAAACCGGCAGCCCGCCGCATTGGCTGTCCGGACAATCTCCCGTCCTGTAGCCTTTGTGTACTGTTCCGTACCGGCGTCGATCAGCACGGCTCCAGTGGAACCTTTCAGACAGCCGCTCTGCCATTCTCCGGTTCTCATATGATCGGCATCCTGTTTCCGGATCATCCGGAGCATGGAAAAGAGACTTCCATACATGCCATCATTTCCAAGTGCTGCAGCAAACAGAATCTTCTTTCCCATCAATCCGCCTTCTGCAAGCAGTACCTCCAGTTCCTGTTCCGTTCGGATTACAGTATCGGCAGGATATTTTGCAAATACAGGCACCAGTAATTGCCGGATACGGGTTTCTGCATCCGCATCTTCTGCCTCTGGAAAGATCACCATCAATCCCACAATATTGCCTCCAGATTTCCATAGGCCTGCTCCAGCCTTCTGTACAGCTGTTCCGGGAGCAGATCCTTTTCCCACTCTACGCTATCGTCCGTCTGACGGTTCAATGCACCAAAATACAAACCGTTCAGATACGCTGCACTGTAATTCCACTCCCCTCTAAACAGAGCAAGTATGGTAAAGACCGCGGATGACATGGCGGGTGCCAGATACGGCTTAAAGCCTAAGTCCCGCACCTCCAGATTGGCGCGCACCGCAAGTCCGGTCAGTTCCAGAGAAAGCTGCTCATCATACTGCTCAGGAATTCCGGAATTGGCAATCACCAGATCTTTACCATGAGGGCCAAACGCTCTGCCTTCTTCCAGGTAACTGAAAAACTTCGGATCCTTCTTCGCATAATATTTTGCTCTGGCATTCATGACACCAAGGCCGCAGCCCCGGATCTGATACGGATACAGGGTCGTTCCGCTTCGCAGTGCTTCCATGCATAACAGATCCACCGGATCAGAGATCACCAGAAACATTCCCTGATAGGATCTTTCCGACGCCATTTTTCCATAAATAGAAACAATCTTTCGGTTTGCCTCATACTGTGCCATTCTTACATCAGTAGCAGCGCTGCCAATGGCCGGAACGGCCTTCGTTGCACAGAATAAGAACACGTCACACTCAAACAGCTGCTCTTCAGAAATAATCTGAATCTCCGGCAGTCTTTTTCCTCCCGGTGGGGTGGAAAACTGTCCCAGTTCCAGCTCCATTCTGGAAAGCTGAGCCTGGTTCAGGTCATATAAACCGATGGATTCGATCTGCTCACCTCCGAGCAGTGTCAGACCAATGGCCACATTCTGACCCACATCACCAAGCCCCACCATCTGAATCCGAAGCCGGTCTTTTCCTTTTCGGAACTCTCCAAAACTCCAGTTTTTTCTCTGCAGACACTCCTGCTGTTCCTCCAGACGTTTCTTACTCCTGTCAGAAAATCCTTCTGTGATCGCTAATTGTTCGATACGCTCCATCCTTCTCCCCTCACTCCTTTTCCTCTGATACGTCTCAGTTTCATCAGTTCTTCTTCTATAATCTGAGACGGCGTCTGCATCCTTCTTGCTTCATTCGGCGTAATTCCATCCGGGCATCTGGGCTGCAGTAAAATTTCCATCATCCGGTCAAGCGTCAGCCGCCTTCCATACATCCTGGCATATTCCTTCTCGGCCGTAAAGCAAATATCCTTCGCATTTTCCAGGCAGACATTGGAAAACTCATACAACTGCTCCCTGGAAACGCCTTCCAGAAATTCCGGCACCGCATAGGGCAGAATCGGATTTACGGACGGACATAATTCTCCAAAATGTTCCGTACACTCTACGCCGTCGCCGCCGAGGAACGGATACAGGTCTGATTCAATCAGCCAGGCACCAAGATTCGGCACCGTATAAACATACTGTACTTCCAGTCCCTGGGTTTTTGCCAGATCTCTTCCTCTTCCAGACAAAACACCGGTCAGAAGCTGAAACTGTCCAACACCTTCTGTCTTCAGATGTTTTCCCAGTTCCTCCATGCGGTGTCCGCTATGGAACAGATCATCCACCAGGATTACCGGACGGTCAAAGGAACGGATGGTCCGAAGCTGGATCGGCAGGGAGGCATATCCCTGGTATTCCTTGATGACAAATCCACTCAGGTCTTTCTTATATAACTTCTCCGTCTCCAGTTCCTTCGTCACCGTATTGGGCACGCGCACCCCTTTCAGAATCTTTCCAAAAGGAACACACATCTTCTCCCCGTTCCGTCTCTGGGGATCCGGAATCAGGGAAACGCCATTTTCCTCCGTAATCCGTTTCAACAGACGGTAGTTTAAAAATCCGGACTCAAAGCAAAGCAGAAGTTTTCCGGGATAAATCTTACTCAGCATGGCCAGAAGCCGGATATGGCTTCTGCGGACTGCCCCTTTTAACTCCAGCGATTTTGCAAGCTCTTCTTTTAACAAGGCCGGTGTATCATAAAAGATAACCAGCGGTGCTTTCAGATCCACATAATAGATTTCTTCTGCGCCTTTTACCGGCACAAAGCCGTGAAGGGCAAACATTTCTTTTTCTGATTCCTCCGGTCTGCAGAGGGCATAGGAAGCATTCTGCTCCTGGAAATATTCCAGTACTTCATTTAATACGGTCAGACGACGGTCATCATATTCCGAATAATCGCCCAGCACCGTATCCATCCATACCACCGAACCGGAAATGATGCCGCGAAGTGCATCTGCTTCCTCCATGTTTCTGCATTCGCAGAGCAGATTTCCCGTATCCACGGAATGGAAATAAACCTCCGCCGTTTTTCCGTCTTCATATTGAAGTTTAAGGCTGCAATTCTTTTCCGACAAATTCAGACTGCTCTCAATGGGCGTATAGCTTGCTGTCTTTTTATATACCGAATCCACAGAATACAGACCCTGTCTGTAAATGTAATTCTGTGCCCGCATATCCACCAGCCCGGAAATATCACGTCCTGCATTTACATTTTCACGGATTCGGGTAGAACTTACATCCTCATAAAAAGCCGGAAGCTGCACAAACCGGCATTCTCCCTCGATCCGGCTCTTCACCTGCTCCACAGCCTCTTCCTGATTCCGGTAAAAGATCAGATGCGGAAAGCTGTGAATGGAATAGGCTGCCACCGGTTTTCGATAGGCTGACGCATTGCAGATCACATCGCTGCCCACAACAATCCACGGTTTTACACCTCCCATGGCCTGGCATAGCTTTTCCATATCTTTGGGATTTGCAATATTAATGGGAATTTCTTCCGGGAATAAATACACATCCTTCAGATCCGCAACGGATATGGAAAGGATCTGCTTTCTCACCTCAAAGGGCTGTGTGCGCTTTGACCAGGAAAATTCATCCACTGCCAGATACATGCGATAACCCATGGAAGCAATTTCCTTTACAATCTGCTTATGTCCAAGGGAAAACGGATCAAAGGTTCCCGGGAAAAATGCCACTGGCTTTTCGTTCACAATCAGAGGTGCTTTCCCATTTTCCTGCACATAATCATCAATAAACCGGTAAATATGGTTCAGGGCTGCTCCATAAAAATATGCATAGACCCCTAATTTGTTCCAATTCAGCAAAGACAATATCTTTCTTGCCATTAACTGGAAGAAGAGTGCTTTCTGTTCACTGTTTAATTCATTTTGTCCAAACAGATCATGACCCGCAATATAAAATGCTTCCTGGGCGACTTCCATCTGATCGCTGGCCATTCCCATACATAAAAAGCCCACCAGCCGTTCGCACTTTGTGCTTTCCATAAAATCCGGTGCATATTTCAAAATTGCACCTGCTGTCTCCAGACCGGCAAGAACCGTCTGTTTTTCCTGGCTTTCCAGCAAATACTGCATCTGATTCAGCACATACAGCTGTTCATGTTCTTCCAGCATATGAAAAATCTGTCCCAGATAAGGCGGTATATATTTGGACACCGCATATTCCCCGATTTCCAGCGCACGAACCAGTTCCAGCACGATCTCATACCGCTGTGTTTCCAGAAGCATCGGGAAAATCTCCAGCAGATTCTGTCCTGCCTGCAGGCGGTTGACTACCCGTCCGGAAAACTGCAGCATGTTCAGAAGATGGGATGCGTACTGATACAACTGCTCAGGACTGTCCTCACACTGCTGACGCTGTCTCAAAATCTCCAGATTTACATGCTTGTAAATCCACGGGATTTCCGAACGCTGATTTTCCATATAGAGGTTTGCAATCTCGTAATAGCGCATGCCAATCTCACTGGGAATTCCATAAAACTCCCGGATCCGCGCCGCTAAAAACTGTACGCAGTAAGGTTCCTGCTTGATATTCGGAAATACTGTAGTCAAAAGCGCCGACAGATCAACGCTGCAGCGCCACCCCTTCTGCATCCACAGCAGAAGCAGTCTTAATGCTGCGATCTGATTTTCTTTTCTGCAGTCCTTCAGATAAAGCAGTACAAATTTTTCCATCATTTTCTGCTGCTGTTCACTGCAGAAAGCAACCGGAATCTGGGCTGCCGCATCCAGCAGGAGAAATGTACTCAGTTCGTCCTGTTCCTTCAGACAATACTCCAGGTAGATCTGAATAATATTTTTATGCCGTTTTTCCTCCGTATTTTGCAGAAGGGTCTGAAATGCAGTCTTCATGGCATAACCGGCATGTCTCTTTTCCTGCTCGGACACCTGCACGCCAGGATTCAGAATTCCATTTAAAAACTCATAAAAACAGGTTTCCTGCGATTCTCCGAGGCTCGGCATCACGTATCCTTCCGGAACTTCCTTGGTAAAGCAGATCTCATATTTTGCAATGAGAATTCCTGCAATCCTTGCGGCCTGACGGCGGATGTCCCCCTCTTTATGGGACATCATGTCCATGAGAAATTTTAAAATAACCTTTTTCTGATTCTGTGGCAGATACTCGGAATACTCTTCAATGGCAGTCAGATAAGCCCGCACCTGTCTTCCATCCCTCTGAGACCGGATATGCTCCAGAAATTCAATAAACCGATCCTCTCTTGTAGTTTCCTCCATGATACGAAGGTTGGATTCGATGGCAAGGGCTTTCATTTTGCCGATCAGCTCCTCTTCGGACATCAGCTCCACGTAGTTTTCCTTCTGCGGACTTCCATAGGAATGCTCCAGATCCACCTGACAGCCGAGTCTGATCAGATACTCTTCAAAATCCTTTAACCGGGCATATACACGGGCATAACGTCTTCTCTTCTTCTCATCCACATTGTCAAGCTTATCCAGAATGACCTGGTAGGAATCTTTCAGGTTCCAGAACCGAATATGTTCCCGTTTCTGCTCATCATAAACGCTCTTCACCCGGAAATCCGCATAGATCAGAAGCAGGCTCTCTACGGACAAATTCTCCAGTTCCAGATCCCAGACCGAATGATTGGACGCAATTTCTCCGATATTTTCAAGCTTTTTCCGCTCGCAGTACTGATACGTATAATAATAGTGGAGATAGGGAACACGCCTTCCCTCACTGGGTCTGCATCCGAACTTTCCAATATCATGCATCAGTGCAGCTCCCGACATCAGGCCAAGATCCACCGGAATATCCGTATGAATCAGCTGTCTTGCCATATACATAGCCACATGATGTACGCCCGCAATGTGTCCCAGAGTCTGAAACGGGGTACACAGTTTTGACAGACGCATAAATGCATAGACGCCCTCCTCTTTGACACAGTGGAGAAAACGCTCATATTCGGCCGTGATCCTGGTATATTTCATTTCCGATTCTTCAAGCAGTGCATAATCTCTCAGCGGATCAAATGGCACCGTCTTTCTTTCGCTTTCAAACAGCTGATTTAATACCGCCACATAGAGCCGGACAGCCTGTCCGCGTACCTCTCCCTTTTCCACAGAAAAATTTTCCGGGAAATACATAGTCCGAAGATATTCGTAAGAATACATGAGCCAGTCGTCAGGACCATCGCCCCCGCATAATTGTTCCATAGTCGGAATACATAATTTCAGGGCTTCGCTTAGGTCTACGCCCTGTTCCCCTATTTCATAAGAAACAGCCAGAGAATCCACGTCCTCCTTTGTCCACTTATTTTCACATTCTGCTGACATATGTACCCCCTCATTACTCCCTATATATGCAAAAAAGGAATGCCCAGTAAAAGAGCATTCCTTCCGGGCAGAAGTTGGATATCCTTCTGCAGTTTTTTAATATCAATTAGCGAAATGTGCGAATCTCGATGCCTTCTTTTTTGAATGCCTCGGTAATCTTCTTTACGAAAGCAATTGCCTTCGGTCCATCTCCATGTACACAAAGGGTATCTCCTTTGATGTCCAGATCTTTTCCGCTGTATCCGGTTACTTTTCCTTCTTTGACCATGCGGATACATCTCTGGATTGCAACGTCCTCATCCGTAATCATGGAACCTTCCAGTTTTCTGCTTCTCAGGGAGAGATCATCCTCATATGCACGGTCAGCAAAGATCTCGCATGCAGTACGAAGACCTACCTTTTCAGCCTCTTCTGCCAGAACAGCTCCTGCACAGTAGTAAATAATGATATCTTTGTCAATCTCATAGCATGCCTCGCAGATTGCTCTGGAAAGCTCACGGTCTGTCTGGCACATATTTCCCATAGAGCCATGCGGTGCTACATGATGAATCTTGGTTCCATAAGTAGTCGTAAATGCAGAAAGCGCACCTACCTGATATTTCACATAATTCTTTGCCTCGTCAAAGGACAGTTTCATCGGTCTTCTTCCGAATCCCATAAGATCCGGATATCCCGGATGAGCTCCTACTGCAACACCATTCTCGGCTGCCATACGAACTACGCGGTCCATAACCATAGGATCACCTGCGTGCCATCCACATGCTACGTTCGCTGCTGTAATATGCTTTAAAATCTCTGCATCATCTCCCAGCTTATACGCACCAAAACTTTCTCCAATGTCACTGTTTAAATCTACTGAATACATCTCTTTTGTCCTCCTGTTATTTATGCCTGGTTTAATGGTTTAAGAGCTTGTCTGCCTGCTCCAGTTCCTCTAATTCACGAACGTACAGTTCCTGTGCCAGTTCAAGGTTTACATCCACAAAACGGACATGCATTCCCGGTTTTGCCTGTGCAAGTTTTGGCAGATCCACGGAAATCACCGTTCCAATCTTGGTATAACCGCCAACGCTCTGACGGTCAGCAAGCAAAATAATCGGCTGTCCATTGGACGGTACCTGAATGGAACCGCATGCGATTCCATCACTGATGATATTACCATCCTGCAGATGCTTCACCGGCTCACTTCTCTCCAGTCTGCATCCCATTCGGTCAAATTCATTTGTAATCTTAAAACCATACCAGAAAAACTTCCGGATCTCTTCTTCAGAGAAGCAGTCATCCTGCGGTCCGCGGATCACACGAAGTACTACCTCTTTATCCGAAAACTGCGGTTTTGCAACCTTTCTGCTCTCCATATGAGGAAGTTCTGTCTTCGGTGCTGTAAAACCGATCCGGTCATCCTTCTGAAGTTTTCTTCCATCCACTCCGCCAAGTCCTTTGGATGCCAGCGTGGATTTTGAATCCATCAGCGGAGGAATGTCAAGTCCTCCGGCAAATGCCACATATCCACGGCTTCCATTCATAGCAAACTGAAATTTTAAAACATCGTCTTTTTCTACTGCAAATGCTTCATACATCGGAACCGGTTTGCCGTTCAAAGTCGGTTTCATATCCGCTCCGGTCACTGCAACGATATTTGCCTCTTCAAATTTCATGGTCGGTCCCTGAAACGTCATTTCCAGAGTACCTTCTCCTAAATCATTTCCTACCAGCAGGTTAGCTATATGAAAAGATCTCGCATCCATCGGTCCGGATGGTGTTACTCCAAACTGCTGATATCCATATCTGCCCTCGTCCTGTACTGTTGTAAACAGGCCTGGCTCCTGTATCAGAATTCCCATATCCTTCTCCTTAAAATGTTCGAATCACGTTTACTTTGTAAGTCCCTGCTTCATCTGCTTTCCGGATCTCATCATATTCCTTCTGTGTTACCGGAATATAGCGAACCCATTCTCCTGCATGTACCAGGAACGGATCATCTTTATTATAATCGCAGATGGTAAGCGGTGTTGAACCGATGATATTCCATCCACACGGCTGATCAAACGGAATCAGATCTGACAGATTCTGCTGTACAACTACAGATCTTGCCGGAATATTGATTCTGGCCGTCTCTCTTCTCTTGAAGGAGAATGGCTCTTCAAATCTTGCAGAATACGGATGTCCCGGTGCAAATCCAAGCATATATACATAGTAATCATGCTGAGAATGCTTCCGGATAATCTCTTCTACCGTTGTTTTTTCCAGTTCTGCACAAAGTTCCAGATCCGGACCTAATTCTCCACCATAAAGAATCGGAACTTCACGAATCACTTTCTCTTTCTTTTCCGTATCCTTCAGATTTCCAAAACGGCTCGTTACTTCTTCCATCAATGCTTTCGCACGAATCTTTTCCGGTCGATAATGGATCATTAAAGATGCATAGGTCGGTACCATCTCTGTAATTCCCTCGATCGGATGCTCATTCAGCTCTTTCTGTAAAGCCAGTACTTTCTGGTTTACTTCAAGGCTGATCTCGTTTCCCATCTGTACAGATATTGCCCGGTCACCGGTGATCAAAATTCTTGGTTCCACCTTTTCAGACCTCCTGTCTTTTCTTCTGTTTTTCTGATTTTTATGCTAATCAAATTTTAGCACAGATAAAATATCAATAAAAATAAATTGTTTGTGCATCTTTTATTAAAAAAATCTATTTTTTCTTCAATTCTTCCAACAATGCATACGTTTTTTCATAGATCAGCATGAAACCGCAGCGCTGTGTGTCTGAAAAATTGTTAGACTGATTCTTCCTTCTTTCTATATTCAGACGGACTTTTACTGCACCACTTTCGAAAAGCTTCCGCATAATAACTGCTTCCTGAAAAGCCAACCGTCTGTGCAATTTCTGTAATTGTCATATCCGTATTTTTCAGATACCAGAGACTTTGATGTAATCTATATTGAATTACATAGGCATTCGGTGTGGTTCCTATATGTTTTGCAAACAATTTACAACACTTACTTTGACCGACTGCACCTGCTTTTGCAATATCATCAAGTGTAATTTTTTCATGATAAAACTTTTGAATATATCCTATCATATTTTTCAGAATGGTAAAATCACTGTTTTGTTTTTTAACGGGCACTGATGTCTCTGATTTCTCATAAATAAGCGCCCATATTTTCAGGAACGAAGAAATCAATGTCAATGGAGCTGTTTTATCATCTTTTGCATGATACATGTCCATCATCAACTCTAGTACCGTTTTTTCCCATAACACATCTGCCGACAGTTTTATATAGTCCGCATTTTCGTTTTTAAGCAGCGGAACTACATATTTCTGCTCAAGTTCCTGTGTAACACAAAGTATTAATGGGTGTATCAGAATACAGATAAACTCACATTCTGTTTTTGACTTTGAAAAACCGTAATGAAGCCGTCTCGAATTGACAAATATCCCTTCGTCCTGTTTTACCGTGATTGTGTCACCATTCACACGATAATTCATTTCTCCCTGTAAAACAACCACCAGTTCAATATCATCATGCCAATGTGCCGGTGCTTCATAGTTATGATAGTGTGAGAGAAAATTTTTCCGTATATAAATTCGATACTCCTCAAAATCGTAATGTACAATTTCTGAGCGGTCATCTTTCAAATCAATGGACACCATATAGTATTTACCTCGCAGGATTGTTATAGAAAAACACAGAATAATCTATAAAATACTTTTTAATCTGCGATATAATTATAAGTCAAAGAAATTAATATGTAAATTGGAGGATATAAAGAATATGGAATCTGAAAATAAGATGGCATATAAACCTATTCATAAGCTGATATTACAAATGTCTGCGCCACCTCTTATTTCTATGTTTTTGCAGTACTCGTACAATCTCGTAGACAGTATGTTCGTTGCAAAAATCAATGAACAGGCGTTGGCTGCAGTATCTCTTTCATTTCCAATTACTACACTTATGAATGCCCTGTCCATCTGGATCGGAGTTGGTGTAAATGTTCTGATTGCCGGATATTTAGGGCAAAACAGACAGGAAAAAGCTGATTCAGCCGCAACACTCGGTCTCCTGCTGGCATTCATAGCCGGTACAGCAGTCAATATTGCTGCACTTTTTTTCATAAAACCTTATTATACTGCATTCACCGATAACCGTATGATTTTTCAGTATGGAATCTCTTACATGCAAATCTGTGCCTACATGCAGGTTCCAAACATGGTGCATATCGCAATTCAGAAAATTCTGCAGGCAACCGGCAACATGATTGCCCCTATGTGGTTCCAACTTGCAGGGGTTCTGTTTAATTTCATTTTCGATCCTTTACTCATCTTCGGTATTGGTCCATTTCCCCAAATGGGAATTGCCGGAGCCGCGCTTGCCACTGTTTTTGGATATACGCTGTCAATGCTGATTGCTTTGGTACAGCTTATTTTTACAAAACAAAGAGTAAAACTGAAGTTAAAAGGATGGCACTTAGAACCAGAAATGCTCAAAAAACTCTTTTCCTACGGTCTGCCTTCCTTTATTATGAATGCATTAGGCTCTTTCATGGTCAATTTTGTAAATCTGTTTCTGGTTCATTATTCTGATACTGCTGTAGCTTTTTTCGGAGCATATTTCAAAGTGCAGCAGCTGATTGTTATGACTGTAAATGGTCTGATACAGGGATGTCTGCCAATTATGCGTTTCAACTACAGAGCAGATAAAAGGGAGCGCCTATGGCAGACTTACAAAACCGGGACGGTGATTGCAACCATTATGATGCTGATCGGAACATGTCTGCTGCTGTATTTTCCAAACGGAATTCTCTCCCTGTTTTCTGCATCACAGGAAATGCGTTCTCTGGGTATCCCGGCTATGCGTATTATGTCTCTGGGCTTTGTATTCAGTGGGCTCTCTACCATGATCGCAACTTATGAACAGGCGACTGACCGGGTCGTTCCCAGTATGACCATTCAGCTTTTGCGCCAGGGCATCCTGCTGATTCCTCTCATGTGGATATTGAACCATATCTTTAAAATGACCGGAATATGGATTGCTTTTCCTGTGACAGAATTGATCGTATGTGTACTTGCCGGATTATTTCTGCGGAAATGTTAAACGACTCTTTTCATCCTCACGCAGCTTCTGGTATAGGGCTGTTTGAAGCGCAAAAAGACACGCATGCAGGACAACTCCCACATACGTGTCTTTTCTCATTTTCAACTTTTATGCCAGATCTGCCCAGTTTGCCGGATATACGAAGTATGCATATCTGGTCTTATCCGGGGTTTTGAAATGAATATGGCTGTTCTTCGGAATGTAGATAATGTCGCCTACATTTCCGGTAATGACACGGCCGTCGATCTCGATCTGGAGTGTTCCTTCCAGTACCAGATCATATTCATCGTAGGTAAGTGTCCATTCCAGATCACCGTGATCCAGTTCCATCACTCCGGCACCCATACGCGGTGCTTCGTCTACGGTTGTGACATCTTTTAAATAAACACCTTTTGCCTCAAAAGGATCGCATTTTACAGTCTCGGTCTTAATCATCATGATTCCGCTCGGATCTTTGACTTTCTCAAAATCCTCTGCCGGACTCTTTGCGCCTGCTGACTCTTCCAGCACTTTTGCTACGATCTCACGGATCAATTCTTCACTGACGTTCATTCTTCTTCCGCCTTTCTTATTTCCTGTTACTCTTCCTTTGTTGCCTCAATCTTTGCAAGCAGCATCGGAGCGAGTGCATTTGCCAGAAGCAGTGCCGTAATACCTGCCACCAGTTTTCCGATAATCATCGGGAAAATCATTTCGGAGTTCACACCTGCGGTAAATCCGAGGTGATCGCCGAATACAAAAGCAGCAGATACGGCGAATGCTACATTAATCAGTTTTCCTTTTGGATTCATATCTCCCATGATATTGAACATGGCAATATTGTTGGCCAGGGTAGCTACCAGTCCGGCAGATCCCGTTTCGTCCATGCCAAGCGCTTTGCCGATCTTCTCCAATGCACCTCCAAATGTATTGGTAATCCATTTTACCATTGGAAATGCACCGATTAATACAATCGAGATCTGTCCGCAGGTAAGGAGTCCTGATTCCAGCGGAATCACGCCGTCTGCATCTGCTTCCACCATAATATTGAAAAGAGGGAATTTAATACCTGTCTGGTATTCAAATACCGCAATGGCAGTAAAGATGGTGATAATTACTGTAACCGCGTTTCCAAATACATTGAACCCTTTAATCATCTTGCCCGGCATGAACCAGAGGCCTGCTACCACGAGAGCTGCAATGATAATAACCGGAATCAGGTTTACCAGAATCGTACCAATGCCGATTTTATATGGCGTCAGGTTCATGGCAAGACCTCCCGCAATACAACCGATCGGAATGGTAATCAGTCCGGCAAGAATACCTGCTCCCAGATAGGCTCTGTCTTCTTTTTTGATAATGGACAACGCTACCGGAATGGTAAATACAATGGTAACTCCCATCATGGTGCCGAGAATCAATCCGGCAAAATTTCCAATACTTTCATCTGCTGCCAGCTGCATAGCAAGAGGATAGCCACCCATATCGGCAGCCAGCAGTGTCGTTGCAAACATGGAGGCATCTGCTCCAAGCAGGCTGTACACCGGTACCACAATGGGTTTCAAAATGACTGCCAGTACCGGAGCCGCTGCTACCACACCAGCCATGGCAATTGCCAGAGCTCCCATTGCATTAAATCCTTCTTCAAACTGCTCTCCGTATCCAAGTTTGTTGCCGCGGATACGGTCAATGGCACCTACCAGCATAAAAATCATCATAATAAAAATGATCACTTTATTGATGGACAGGGTGGAGATCCACTCTCCCATACTTTCTGTAAAGATGCTTACGTTCGTAATGTTGTCAATTAATTCCTGAAACACGTATTTCCTCCACTCTTCTATCCGTTCTTTCTTCCTGCGGATTCTTACTCCAGAATCTCATGATCATCCACAATTCCAACAATGGCGGCATCAATCGGGATGTCCGGACCGCCGGAAGCGGTTCTTGCGGAACTTCCGTTCACAAACAGAACCCTCTCTCCGACTCCGGCCCCGATGACATCTGATGCCACCAGCGGAGTACCATACGCCTCACCGCTGGTAAGGCTCACGGGCTGAACAATCATCAGCTTCAGACCGGCCAGTTTGTCCTCTTTCCTTGTTGCCCATATATTTCCGATCACCTTACCAACATGCATTGCTTTCTTACCTCCGCTTTTTCCTGCCTTCTATTTGATAATCTTTCCCAGCGTAAATCCACTGATATCAGCGCCATTTGCCTCATCAAAATCCACATGCATCCGGAAACGGAACTTGTCGCTGACTCTGATGATCACGTCCTTATAAATAACCGGGCGTGCGGTAAGTGCCTCTACGCTGACTCTCTGTTTGTCATGAAGTCCCAGCTTCTCTGCCATCTCTGTGGGCACGTGGATGTGCTTGTGTGCTACAATCACTCCCTGCGGAATATCGATGGCTCCGCACGGTCCTTCAATTCTGATCTGTCCGGATCCTGCTACATCACCAGATTCACGAAGCGGTGCTTTTACGCCCAGCGCGATACAGTCGCTTCTGGAAAGCTCCACCTGTGTATCCTTGCGGACCGGTCCTAATACTGCTACATTGGTCATCTTTCTCTTCGGTCCGATGATATCCACTCTCTCTGCAGCCAGATACTGTCCCGGCTGGGAAAGGTCTCTTTTCGGAGTCATGGTCTTTCCTTTTCCGAAAAGAATTTCAAAATCGGACTGGGTCAGATGTACGTGACGGGCGGAGACTTCAATCTCCACCAGTCCTGACTTTTCTACAGCCGCCATCACCTGGCGAACAACTTCTTCCATCTATGGTCTTCCTTCCTGCTTATAGTCACCTGCCAGATATTTACACATCATAATGTGCAGCGCACTTGACAGCCGGTTCAGTTCCTCGATAATATCACCATGCGTATACTGGTTACCCTCTTTGTATGCTGTCGCAGCCGCTACTTCTGTCTCTCTGATGGAAGTACGGATCTGATTTAACAGTGCATACTCTACGCCCATGGTATAATCCGGCAGTACCATTGCCTTGATTTTGTAATACTTCATGGGGTTATGGGAATGTGCTCTCAGCTCTTCATGGGTGAGGCCAATGATGGTCTCATTATGGAAATCCTCCTCCAGCACATCGCAGCGCATCATTTCCCGGAGACTTCTTAATACATCTTCCAGATCCTCAATGATTTTCGGCTGCTCCCCGAGGAACGCAATCATTGCCTGCGCAAAGACTACCTGCGCCTGCAGGCTGTCCAGCTTTCCGCGGAAATAAATCCGCGGATTGTCCTTATTGACAAGGATGTTGCCGTACAGCTGGGTCATATGCTCCGGCTTTTTCATATAGAATGCACCGGACACATAATCTGTGTATTTGGGTTTCAGTTCTGTTTTCTCAGGCACTTTCACAGGAGGCACCTCAGGCAGTTCCGTCGCAACAATTTTCATATCCTGCTCCGGCTGCTTCTTCTCGCCTGCTTTTACGATCCGGATTTTCTGCTCTGACAGATATTCTCTCGCTGCCGGAGTAAGAATGGAATTTTTAGGAAGCTCGTATTCCTCATATCCGTTCTTTTTCAATTCCATGCGTAAAGCCGCTTCTGTAATTACCTTCACCTGTTTTCCTCCTTAAAGCCGCTGGCTTATTAAAATTAACCCAGTTTTGGAAGGATTCCCTCAACCTCATCGTGCGGTCTCGGAATTACATGGATGCTTACCAGCTCACCAACGCGCTCTGCTGCAGCTGCTCCAGCGTCTACAGATGCTTTGACTGCTCCTACGTCTCCACGAACCATAACGGTTACCAGTCCGCCGCCTACGTGCTCTTTACCGATCAGAGTTACGTTTGCTGCCTTTACCATTGCATCTGCTGCCTCGATAGATGCTACAAGTCCTTTAGTTTCGATCATTCCTAATGCCTGCATTGCTGCCATAATTCATTTCCTCCTGAATCTTAATAAATTTTTTTATTGTACTGATTAAAGTTTTGCAATGATCTCTGCTACGATCTCTGCCACTCTGTCTGCGCTTACATTTTTCTCTGTTCCGCAGCAGTTCTGCTCTTTTGCAGCTGCACCGCGGATCTCTTCCATCTCGCGAAGTCCGTATGCTACGTGCTTCAGGTTCAGAAGATTCATCGGTCCTACGTTCTCAGATGTTGCACTTCCGCCGATGGCGCCACAGCCAAGGGTCAGAGCCGGCATCAGTGCCGTAGATGCTCCGATACCGCCAAGGGCACTCGGGGAATTGATGATGATACGGGAAGCCGGCATTCTCTCTGCGAAATACTGAACCATCTTGTCATCCTTGGTGTGCATACTGAATGTATGTCCTGCACCCTCGTAACGAAGGATCTCATTACAGAGTTCTGCGATCTCTTTGTAGCTCGGTGCAGTGTAGAATGCCAGGATCGGAGCCAGTTTCTCGTTGGAGTACGGATGGCCTTTGCCGATACCATCCTCTTTTGCAACGATGACTTTTGCACTTGCCGGTACATTGATGCCAGCCAGTTCACCGATGACCTGCGGGGATTTTCCTACGATGGCCGGGTTCATGGTTCCGTTTGCACGAAGAATGTATTTTCCAAGTTTCATGCGCTCTTCGTCGCTTAAGAAGTAAGCGCCCTGTTTCTCCATCTCTTTCTGTACTGCCTCTGCCATATCGTCGTCGCATACAACGGACTGCTCAGATGCACAGATGGTTCCATAGTCGAACGTCTTGGAATCCATGATTCTCTTTACTGCCAGCGGCAGATCAGCGGTCTTCTCGATGTAGGCCGGGCCATTTCCAGGTCCTACACCGATCGCCGGTGTTCCTGAAGAGTAAGCGGCACGTACCATAGCGCTTCCGCCTGTTGCCAGGATCAGTGCGACATCCGGATGTTTCATCAGGTTGGAAGTGGCCTGCATGGTCGGAAGACTGATGCAGCTTACCAGATCCTCATTTCCACCTGCCTCAGCAATGGCCTGACGGATGACTTTGATTGCCTCGCTGATACTTCTCAGTGCGCTCGGATGCGGAGAGAATACAATGGCATTTCCTGCTTTGATGGAAATCTCTGATTTGTAAAATGCGGTGGAGGTCGGGTTCGTGGACGGGATCAGTCCTGCGATGACTCCTACCGGTGCTGCGATGGTGTAGGTCTTGTTGGCCTCATCGCGATCCAGAATACCGATGGTCTTCATATCTTTGATATGCTCATATACCATCTGGCTTCCGAAAATATTTTTGATTACTTTGTCAGCAACTTTACCGAATCCGGTATCCTCATTGGCCATCTGAGCAAGACGCTCTGCGTTGCGGACACCTGCTTTTGCGATAGAAGCAACGATTGCATCTACCTCAGCCTGGGATTTCTGTGCCAGTTCCTGCTGAGCAGCTTTCGCTTTCTCTACCAGGTCACGCACTTCCTGTACTGACAAAAGGTCTTTGTCATATAACTGCATTATTCATTCTCCTTCTCCAGAAATTCGCTTATCTTTCCAATCAGTTCTGTCTTATTGGCATATCGAATTTCTTTCCGGGTCATATTTGTAATTTCAAGTTTGCGGGCCAGGGCACGCAGTCTGTCTACGGTCATGGCTTTCATTTCTTCTACGTCCGGGATGTAATTCAGCTTTCCCTTCTTCTGCTCAGCCGGTTCTTCCGTTACTTCTTCAGTCTCTTCTGTACTGTCTTCCGGCTGCTCAGCTTCCGGTTCTTCGGTTGTTTCCGGCTCCGGCTGCTCAATCTCCGGTTCCGGATCAGGGGTCTGCACCGGCTGTGGATCAGGATCAGGTGTGATCATTCCGGTCACTTCAGCTGCGGGTCTTGGAATCACGTGTGTGGAGAGCACGGTTCCAATCTTCTCCGCTGCTGCCTGCGCTGCATCCACAGCTGCCCGCACAGCTCCTACATCGCCTTCGATCAGCACGCTGACCAGACCGCCGCCGACTTTTACTACATCGAGACGGTTCACATTGGCAGCTTTTAATGCACTATCCAGTGCTTCCACTGCCGGAACCATTCCCCGGACTTCAATCAGCCCTAATGCTTTCATTGCATACCTCCGTTACCGAATTATGCAATCGGGTTCTCTGCTACAAACTCAACTGCTGCTGCAAACGCATCGCAGGCGGATTTGCATGCGGACTGGCTTCCGGTCAGCAGAGCGCCGCCAAAGTTGGTCTCTGAAGGCGGAGCATACAGAACACACATTTTCACATCTGCTGCCTTGAGGGCTGCATCCACACCGTACATTGCTTCCAGAGGCGGTGCGATCAGATAGGCAAGTGCCTCTCCTTCTTTGATGCCAGCTCCCTCTGACAGATAGGAACCTGTTCTGGCAATGCAGTGTGCATAATAGCAGATACTGTCATCCTCATTTGCAGATACGAACCATGCTTCATTTTCAATCATCTGTACAGCAGCTTCCAGTCCGCTTCTTACTTCTGCAGGATTGGGACCAGCCAGAATACCGATGATCTCTCCAGCCAGCTTTGTATTGGCGTTTGCTGCACCTCCATAGAAACTTTTTGCATAGACAACGGATACATCTGCTTTCTTTGTAGCTTCATCAAGTGCTGTATAAGTAACATCATCAATATCAGCAGTCAAAAGTGCAACCGATTTCATATCCGATCCCAGGTTCAGCTCTTTTGCAAGGTCCGGGCTGACATTGGGAATAATCTTTGTAGCAAGTACTTTTGCTTTTATCGGATCTCTTTTCATGCGTTCTCCTTTCCTTTATGAATTCCAATTTATATCAGGTCTTTGTCACTACTGTCGGGGCAAATCCCATCATGTCACACAGGGTATGCATAACCTCTTTCAATGCCGATTCCACTGCGGCTACGTCACCGCAGATAATCAGCGTTCCGTTAAACCGGTCTACAAATCCAATATTCACATCTGCGGCTTTCGTCGCCACATCTGCTGCAATAATGGCTCCCTCACTGGGCGTGATGGTAAAAATACCAATAGCACCCGTTCCGTCAATCAGACCCATCTTCTCATAGAGCTTTGGAACCGGGTTGGCAATAATGTGAGCCAGTGTGATCTGTTTACCAGGAACAAACTCCTGAATAATTCTCTGTTTTGAATCTTCAAACATAAAAGCTTACCTTCCTGTTCCAAGCTTTCCATCGTATGCCTGAAGGAAGATTTTACGGATGTCCTCCGGTGTACACTCTCTTGGATTGGTAGAAGTACAGCTGTCTGCTTTTGCGGCTTTGCACATCTCATCGAGTGCTGCATCAAAATCTTCCCTGCTGATGCCCAGCTCTTTGATCTTCGCCGGAATGCCAAGGCGGATGTTGTACTGCCGCATGGTACGGATCAGGGAGAATGCACTCTGGCGGATTCCCGGACCGTCAATCCGAAGCAGTCTGGAAATACGGGCATATTTCTTTGCCACATCCGTCAGCTGGCTGTCATAGCATCCTGCATTGAATCCCATCACATAGGGAAGCAGGATGGCATTTGCTTTTCCATGAGGCACATGGAAATGTGCGCCGAATGTATGTGCCATGCCATGTACCAGGCCAAGTCCCGCATTGGTAAATGCGATACCTGCCAGACAGGAAGCATCATGCATTCCCTGCCGTGCCTCCATATCCTCCGGATTTTTATAGCAGCGAAGCAGATAGCTTCTGACCAGCTTCATGGCCTTCTCTGCACACGCATCGGTAAAATGGTTTGCTTCCGTGCATACAAATGCTTCCACCGCATGGGTAAATACGTCCATTCCGGTTGCCGCTGTGATGGCTGGCGGAACTGTTTTTACCAGTTCCGCATCCAGGACTGCAATGTCCGGATAAAGCTCATCATTGACCAGCGGATATTTGGCAGCTTTTTCCGGATTGCTGATGACTGCGAAATTCGTCATCTCTGATCCGGTACCGCTGGTAGTCGGAATAGCTATAAATTTGCATCTGGGAGCATTGTTCTGTTTTGCCGCAAAATATACGATTGCCTTTGCCGCATCAATGGAAGAACCGCCGCCCAGTGCAACGACTGCCTGGGGTTCCAGTTCCAGAATCATGGCCACGCCTTTGCTGACGGTCATGATATCCGGATCAGGATGCACATCGGAAAATATTTTCCATTCAATTTTCAGGCGATCCAGAACATCTGTCACATAAGCGGTTGCCCCGCTTCGGAACATAAAGGAGTCTGTGATCACCAGCACCTTTGTCATCCTATTGAAAATATCGGCAAAGTGCTCTTTTCCCGTCAGTACCTGCGTACCGACACGAAACATATCTTTTGCCATTGTCTCCTCCTTTTTAGAACAGCTGTAAATCTGTTCCGGATGCTTTCTGATCCATCATTTTTCTTGCCACACTGGCAATATGTGCGCCGGCCTCTACCGGTTTGATTCCGTTTGCATGAATGTTGGATACTACATTTCTTGCTGCCTCCGGGATTCCTACATATCCGCCATAGGTCATATATGCACTTAAGGATGCATAAGTGGAAAGTCCTGGACGCTCACCGATCAGCATGATCGTTACCTTTGCGCCGGTCTGCTCGGTAATCACATCCATGGCCGGTACACGGGAATATTTTACATAAATCGGAGTTCCTACGGACAGTCCTTCCAGTTTCAGACCCTGCTGTAAAGAGGATAACAGGTCGTTGGTATTTCTCTCCATAGCGGTACTGGAAAGTCCCTCTGACAGGATAATCTGTACATCCGGGTTCTGGATACAGGAGCTCTTGATCTTCTGTTTGGTCTCCTCGGAGAACTGACGTCCCAGGTCCGGTCTTGACATATACTCGTCTTTATCTTTGCAGAGTGTCTGAACCGGGAACAGGTGATTCTCCTCTACCAGATATTCCGGTGCCTCACTCATAACGGCGTCCAGAGCACCTGCATGGTCAGCAAGCATTCTTAGATAAGCTTTTGTGCGGTATCTGTTTCCGCATCTTCCAAGACCGATTCTTGCATCTGTCTGTTTTTTGATTCTTAAAAACTCTTCCGGATTTGCCGGATTCTCAATTCCAAGGTAGCTGGTATAATCGTCTTCACGGATATCCGGAACCATGCCGTCATCCACCTGCGGGGCTGCCGGTTTCACGGTTTCTGCACTCTTTTTATCAGAAGTATCTTCCTGTACGTTCATATTTTTTAATACTTCCGCTACCATCTGTCTGATCTGTTCTTCGTTCATGATGTTCCTCCTTCATCTTATAAGAAAATAGACGCATCGCCTGCCAGCGGAGTCAGTTTTCCGGTCTCATCCATCAGGCCCTTCTTCATCATCCATTTATGGAATTCCGGAGCCGGAGTTCTGTGAGTCAGTTCACGAAGGACTGCATCATCATGGAAACTGGTATCCTGGTAAGCCAGCATAACATCATCACCCATCGGCAGACCCATGTAATAGTTTGCACCTGACATGGCAAGCAGCATGGTTGCCATCTGCTGATCATCCATATTGATCGGTGTATGATTAGTGAAGCACGGTGCCATACCCATCGGGATGCCGAGCAATTTGCCCATGAAGTGGTCTTCCAGATTTGCTCTTAACAGCTCTTTTCCATCATAGATGGTCTCCGGTCCGATGAAACCGGATACGTTATTCAGCATGAACGGGCTGAAGTAACGGGCAAATCCATATTTTCTTCCTTCCAGAGTCAGCTCATCCACGCCCTCATCACAGTCGATGGTAACCTCAGATCCCTGACCGGTCTCAAAGTAGAGAAGGTTCGGACCGGAACTGATACCGTGCTCAAATGCGATCTGATATGCCTCATGAAGAAGAGCTTTATTTACACCAAAGTTATCGTTTGCTTTCTGGGTTCCTGCGATAGACTGGAATACCATGGAAAGCGGAGTTCCTCTCTTCAGTGCATCCATCTGTGTGGTAATGTGGGACAGTACTGTCAGCTGTGTCGGAATCTCATTTTTCATCATGAATTCATACAGCTTCTGCGCAATACGGTTGGTACTCTCATAGTTATCCTCTACCGGGTTGATTCCCAGGCAGGCATCACCGGCACCAAAGGATACACCCTCCATAACGCCAAGAAGAATGGTCTCCGGATTATCGGTGGTACTGTTTGCCTGCAGACGGTAAGACAGGGTACCCGGCTGACCGATCTCGGTATTACATCTGGTAGTTACATGGACTTTGCTTCCTGCATATACCAGGTCCATAGCGCCCATCAGTTTTGCAACTGCTGCAGCTACCTCTCCATTGATACCTCTGGACATTCTCTTCAGATCATCCTCAGTCGTCTCATAACGGAGGATCTGCTCTCTGAACTCGCCCAGTGTCGTGTCTTTCATTTTGGAATAGGTCTCTTTGTTCATACCATCAATATTGATTCTGGTAACCTCGTCCTTCTCATACGGAACAGTCGGGTTCTCTACAATATCTCCGATGGTAAGTTCAGAAAGAACAACCTTTGCTGCTACACGCTCGGATTCATCTGCGGCTGCAATTCTCTGCAGACGGTCTGCGGATTTCGGTTCATTTGCTTTTGCAAGGACATCTTTGATGTCTTTAAACTGATACACATGACCATTCAATGATGTTTTTAACTTCATATTTTATTCCTTCCTGTCTTTTGATTTTTTCTGTGTACACATCATGGAATAAAAAGTTTCGGCTACTTCGTGGATATCGGTTTCGTAGGCCTCTGCATATTTCTTCAGGTAAACTCTCGCATCTTCCTCCTGACAGTTCAGCCTGTCCATCAGTAAATGCAGTGTATAATTCAGAATTTTTTCCTTCCGGAATGCTTCTTCCTCTTTCTCGAATTCCTCTTCCAGCTTCTGAAGTTTTTCTTTTCTGGCAACGTTTACCATAAGCCCTGGAATCATTTTTGAAGAGGTAATGGGACGGTTGACAAAAATATCAATTCCCGCCAGCTTTTCTTCATTCAGATATGGCGTCCAGTCATCGGCCACTGCCAGCACCAGCTTCAACTTTTTGTGCTCCACCAGGTAACTGACTGCTTTCGCACAGTCCATAAACGGAAGTTCCATATCAATCATCAAAATGTCTATCTGCTGAAATGTGCAGGCCATCACCAGTTCCATGGTATTGGAAATTCTTATGAGCTCCTCAAACCCTGCTTTCTGAAACGCAGCCGCAGCCCTGTTCAAATCTTCTTTTTTATTTAATGCCAATGCAACACGGTATGCCATCACGCACCTCCAAATATCTTTTTTGACTCTATCATATCACTTCCATTCCCCTGCGGCTATTCCCTGAGTTCCACTGTTGTTTCCTTTCGCATCATGATCCTCCTTTTTATGCTCTATAACGATCCGGCCCATTCCGGATTGTCTGCTTAGTTATTAAAGATCAGCGTCTTGGTTACGACGGGAACCACACTTCCTTCGATCAGGGGTTCTCCAATGTCGATATAATCGCCATCATTGACGTAAATACTGTCGAGGCAGATAACCGGTGTTTCTTTTCCCAGCATCACCTTCAGCGTATTTCCAAGAGCTTTCGCAATATCATTCTCCACAATCACTACCAGTGGAAATCCATTTGTGTAAATCTCTTTTGCACCTTCTGTGATTGCTTCTGCCAGTGCACTGATTTCTTTGAAATTGTTATAATTTCCCGCTGTCAGCGCTACGGCAATCTGATCAATCTTTCCTTCCGTATAATAAATCGGAAGTTTTTTAATGATTTCTTCTTTGATGGACTGGGGTGTTGCCTCCGCATCCTCTGCCACCTTCAATACCGGAATGTTCTTAATCGGAAGCTCTCCGCTGTTATAGGAAATGGTACTTCCGCTGACGGTCGTCGTATGGGTTCCTGCTCCGACTACCGTTGCCCGGATCGTCTCCTGCGCCTTATATTTCTGAACTTTCTGGAAATCCGGATTTTCATGAATGGCTTTTCCAAGAAGCAGTCCGATGTCTCCGTAGAGATAAGGATCGGATTTTTCCACTCCGATACAGTCTGCCACGCCTCCGGAGAAGGTCAGCGCATCAATCTTTAAGCTTTCCTTAATCGGATCACCCTGGTTGGTGTAGAACTCTTTGTGTTCCGGCGAGCGACTCTTCAGTCCCAGTCCTTCCGCCAGCTGCTCTGCCATATACTCGCAGGCTCTTAAAAGCACCCTGCTGTCTGCAGTGTCTCCCACTTTTACCTGAATGCCTTTGGCAGCTAACAGTTTCTGCAGACGGTCATAGATGTACGTTACTTTTCCATGTTCTACCTTGATTAATCTGCCGCCCACATCCAGACAGGAGGTTCCTTCCAGACGCCCGTTCCGGTAAACCGCAATATTACTGGTTCCGCCTCCGATATCTACATTGGCTGCTGTCACTGCATGTTCCTTGGAAACCTCGTCAGTTCCAGCACCTTTTGCTGCCAGCACCGACTCCAGATCCGGTCCTGCCGTTGCCACAACAAAATCACCGGCCATATTGCTCAGTGCATTTAATACTTCCCCCGCATTTTTCTTACGGGCTGTCTCACCGGTAATGATGACTGCCCCGGTCGACAAATCCTCCGGTTTAAAACCGGCTTTCTGGTATTCCCCCAACACAATCCGCCGAACAGCTTCCGCATTGATTTCATTATTATTCTCAATTGGAGTATTGTAGATATCACTTCGGTAAATGACTTCTTTATCTACAATGCTGATACGTGGCACCGAATAATCATTTGCCATGTTCTCAATTGTGATTTTACTGAAAATCAACTGTGTGGTTGAGGTTCCAATATCAATTCCAACACTGAATATTTCCTGCCTCATATTGCTCCTTTCTGTAAATGTATATTAGGAAAGAATCCTGCAAAAGCAGGATTCTCCGCCTGCGGCGGGTCGCCTAAGCGACATGTTGCCTTTCCGCCGCAGTGCGATAAAAAAAGACCCAAAAATCCCCTTGTTTCGTGGTATTTTTGAGTCTCATTACTCATTTTGACCGATATTATCCTTAATTATCGGCACCAATTATTCAATTACGTCAAATGTAACAGATGTTCCATTCTGGTCTGACTGAATCTTCAAATTTCCATTCAACCGTTCCTTCACCAGTGTCCGGATCATTCCCAGACCTACTGATGCGTGCCACGTGTCCTCGGAAACTGTAAATCCACAGCCATCATCCTGTACCTGAAAGGTATATAGAATATCCTCATCCGCAAGCCGGATGGTGATCGTTCCTTCTTTTCTGTCCTTAAATGCATATTTCAATGCATTGCAGAGCAGCTCATAGATAATCAGAATCACCGCATTCACGGTATCTCCCTGAAGCCGGAAGTCATCGCCTTCTACTTTCACCCGGATCTCTGTGTCCGGATTATGTAACATAGAGACGATCTCTTCTGCAAGCTGCTGCAGCATGGTCTGCATACCTGCTTCTTCATTTTCCAGCTTAATCTCTGTAATCGTCCGAAGCGCTCTTAATCGTCCGATCTCTGCCTGTAAAGCAGCTTTTACAGATTCATCTGCTGCCTGTTCCAGACATTTCTGATCAGCAAACTCCAGAAGCTGTAATCCATTTTTGGTAGAATGCTGTAGTTCCACATTGGAAAGGCGAAGCTTTTTCATACTTTTCTTTGCCCGTTCCAGTTCTGTGATATCATGGATCAGAATGCCTTCCACGCTTTGTTTGGGGTCCACCAGAAGTTTTTTTGCTTTGAAATAATGTCCGCTCATCTGGAAAGTCTGATATTTTTCATCTCCAAAAGAAACAATATTTTCAATTTCCATTCCTTCCAGTGAATCGATATACCCAAGTTCCTGAAACAGTGTTTTCGCCGATGCATTGGCATAACTGATACGGCCATTCCGGTCCGTTACCAGCGCTGCATCCTGTAATGCCTCCAGAAAACTGATCAGCTCCGGTGTCAGAAGAATCTCTTCCGCCTTCTCCCATTGCTGAGACTGATAAGCCTCCAGAACCTTTTCATAAATCAGGACTGCAATCACTTCATCCTGATAGAAAATCGGATAAGCAGACTGAACTACTTTCTTTGTGGTCGGCATCTCCAGTCCCAGTACACCAACGGTCGGCTGACCGGATGTATAGGCCCGTTCCACCGCAGGTTCCCGGTAGGATTTGATGATGGAACCGATAATCGGTTTCTCATACAGCTGCTGCCGGTTTGTCGGCTTTGCTTCTGCTACCACCACAAAAGAAGTTCCATAAAAGGTCATACAGTCAATATAGACATTACATTCTTCTGAGTCTGCAATTTTCTGAATATCCTTCAGCCAGGTCAGTACTTCCGCAATCTGCTTCTGATCCAGGGAGGTATATTTTTCACATAATTCCCTGCTCGTATGTTCCATTACAGTTTCCTCATCTTTGCCACTATGATTCTTGCAACTTCCTCCAGTGTAATCTGCCTTTTCTTTGCAAAATCCTTCATAAATTCATAGGCTTCTTCTTCCGACATTCCTTTATTTTCCATCAGAAGGAGTTTTGCCGTATCCAGAAGGGACTGTGCATTCTTGCGTCTGGTGAGCTTGTTCATTTCTTTCCGTTTCAGGTACAGTTCCTTGCTCTTTTCCATGGCTCCGTCCAGTACTACGGTCAGAAGATTTAAATCAGTCGGCTTCGTCAGATATTCCATAACTCCGGCTTCCACCGACTCCTGTACGAAGAATGCATCTGAATAGGAAGTCAGCATAATTGCACATCGTGTCAGCCCTTCATCCATAATCTGCCGGACTGCTTCCATTCCATTCATCGTTGGCATCTGAATGTCTGCAATCACAACGTCCGGCGTATGTTCCTTACACAGACGAACCAGGGTAAGACCATCCGATGCTTCTGCTATGATTCTGTAAGTCGAATCTTTTAACTGCTCCCGGATTCCTTTTCTGATCTGTTCATCGTCATCTGCAATAATTACCGTCTTTGTCTGCTTCATTCTATCCTCGTTTTGACAAAAAAAGCACGTGAGAAATTTCTTTCTAACGTGCATCCATGCTACTTTTTTATGACAGCTACCTCGCTTGTCTTTGTATATTGTATGTCAAAACTTTATCTATGTCAACTATTTTTCATCATTTTGCATAAAAAACACGCATGCAGGACAACTCCCACATACGTGTCTTTTCTCATTTTCAACTTTTATGCCAGATCTGCCCAGTTTGCCGGATATACGAAATATGCATATCTGGTCTTGTTCGGGGTCTGGAAGTGGATATGGCTGTTCTTCGGGATGTAAATAATCTGTCCCTGTTCAGCGGTTACCACACGGCCGTCGATCTCGATCTCCAGAGTTCCCTCCAGAACCAGATCGTACTCGTCGTAGGTCAGGGTCCACTCGAAACTGGTGTGGTCAAGCTCCATGATTCCGCAGCCCATTCTCGGTGCTTCCTCGAGGGTTACCACATCTTTCAGTGCCACACCGTCCTGCTCAAAACGTTCGCATTTGACAGTCTCGGTGGCAATTTTAATAATACCGCTGGGATCTTTTTCTTTCACAAAATCCTCTGCCGGAGCCTGCTTTGCAGCGGACTCTTCCAGAACCTTCTGTACGATCTCGCGGATCAGTTCTTCACTTACGTTCATACTGTGTCCATCCTTTCATTTTCATGAATCGGAAATTTACTGCTCAGCTTCCTCTTCTGCTTTTGCTTTTGCAACAGAAGCCTCTACCTTGGAGAGAAGCATCGGAGCCAGTGCATTGGCAAGAATCAGGGCAGTGATACCTGCGGTCAGCTTACCAACAATAACCGGGAAAATCATATCTGCATTTACACCGGCGGTAAATCCAAGATGATCACCAAATACGAATGCTGCGGATACTGCAAATGCAACGTTCAGAAGTTTTCCCTTCGGATTCATCTTATCCATGATGTTGAACATTGCAATGTTGTTAGCAAGAGTTGCTACCAGTCCTGCAGAACCATTCTCATCCATGCCAAGTTTCTCACCGATAGCGTTCAGTGCTTTACCAAAGGTACGGGTAATCCACAGAACCATCGGGAATGCACCGATCAGCACGATGGAGATCTGACCGCAGGTCAGAAGTCCGGACTCCAGCGGAATCACACCGTCAGCATCCGGCTCAACCATGATGTTCATCAGCGGGAATTTGATACCGGTCTGATACTCAAATACTGCAACTGCGGTAAGGAACGTAATGACGATGGTAACAGCAGTTCCGAATTTGTTGAATCCGCTGATCATCTGATCCGGTTTGAACCACAGACCTGCTACGATAAGAGCAGCAATGATAATAACCGGGATCAGGTTTCTTACGATGGTGATAATATCGATCTTATACTGGGTCATGTTCATGACAAGACCACCTACGATACAGCCGATCGGTACGGTAATCAGACCTGCCAGAATACCTGCACCCAGGTACGGACGGTCAGATTTTTTGATAATGGACAGTGCAACCGGGATAGTAAATACGATGGTCGGTCCCATCATGGTTCCCAGGATCAGACCTGAGAAATTACCAACCGCTTCGCTTCCTGCCATCTGCATTGCCAGCGGATATCCACCCATATCGCATGCCAGAAGAGTGGTAGCGAACATGGACGGGTCAGCACCCAGAAGGGTGTAGATCGGGACAATGATCGGTTTCAAAATGATTGCAAGTACCGGAGCCGCAGCTACAACACCGGCCATGGCTGCAGCCAGGGGACCCATGGCATTAAATCCCTCGTCAAACTGCTCGCCATAACCTAATTTGTTGCCGCGAATCTTATCGATCGCACCTACAAGCATGAAAATCATCATAATAAATACAATGACTTTGTTAATGGAAAGAGTGGATGCCCACTCGCCCAGGCTCTCTGTAAAGACGCCTACATTCGTGATGTTGTCAATTAATTCCTGAAACACTTGCTTCCTCCACCTTTTTGTTTATTCCAGAATCTCGTGGTCATCCACGATACCGACGATGGCTGCGTCCACCGGAATATCCGGTCCGCCGGAAGCGGTTCTCGCTGAGCTTCCGTTGACATAAAGAACCCGCTCCCCCACACCGGCACCAATGACATCAGAGGCCACCAGAGGCGTTCCGTATGCTTCCCCTGTGGTAAGGCTCACGGGCTGAACAATCATGAGTTTCAGACCGGCCAGTTTGTCTTCTTTTCTCGTTGCCCATATATTTCCGATTACCTTACCAACTTTCATACGTTACCTCCGCGCCTTATCTGTTTTACCGTCGATGACCAGAAGAAGTCCATGCTCATGGGCATACTCTTTTGCCAGATCCGTGATCCTGGAAGTTCCCGGAATCTCGACTTCGCCTGCCCCCTGTTCTTTGGCGGCACGGACGTCCTTCTCCATAATAAATTTCTTATTGAGTGTAACACGCTTCACTTCTTCTGCTGTGACACACTCTTCTTTTCTGCCGCAAACGGCTTTTTTTGCTTCTTCCTCAGCCAGCCGTTTCCGGACCTCTTCCATTACTCTCTGTATCAGAAGTTCATAATCCATACACGTCTACCTGATAATCTTTCCAAGCGTGAATCCGCTGATATCAGCGCCATTTGCCTCGTCAAAATCCACATGCATGCGGAAACGGAAGTTGTCGCTGACTCTGATGATCACGTCCTTAAATACAACCGGACGCTCTGTAATTGCTTCCACGCTGACTCTCTGTTTGTCATGAAGTCCCAGCTTCTCTGCCATCTCCGTCGGCACATGAATGTGCTTGTGAGCAACGATCACGCCCTGCGGAATATCAATGGCTCCACATGGTCCCTCAATTCTGATCTGTCCGGATCCTGCTACATCACCGGATTCACGAAGCGGTGCCTTTACACCCAGAACGATACAGTCACTTCTGGAAAGCTCCACCTGTGTATCCTTGCGGACCGGTCCTAATACTGCTACGTTTGTCATCTTTCTCTTCGGTCCGATGATATCCACTCTCTCTGCAGCCAGATACTGTCCCGGCTGGGAAAGGTCTCTTTTCGGGGTCATGGTCTTTCCTTTTCCGAAAAGAATTTCAAAATCAGACTGGGTCAGATGCACGTGACGGGCAGATACTTCAATCTCCACCAGTCCCGATTTCTCTACAGCCGCCATAACCTGGCGAACAATTTCTTCCATTTATGGTCTTCCTCCCTGCTGATAGTCACCTGCCAGATATTTACACATCATAATGTGCAGCGCACTTGACAGTCGGTTCAATTCCTCGATGATATCCCCGTGCGTATACTGATTTCCCTCTTTGTATGCTGTCGCAGCTGCCACTTCCGTCTCGCGGATGGCAGTACGGATCTGATTTAACAGCGCATACTCTACGCCCATGGAATAATCCGGCAGTACCATTGCCTTGATCTTATAATATTTCATGGGATTATGGGAATGTGCACGCAGTTCATCATGGGTAAGACCGATGATGGTCTCATTATGAAATGCCTCATCAAGTACGTCACAGCGCATCATCTCACGAAGGCTTCTCAATACATCATCGAGATCTTCAATGACTTTCTGATTGTCTCCGAGAGACGCCATCATTGCCTGTGCAAAGACCACCTGCGCCTGCAGGCTGTCCAGCTTTCCGCGGAAATAAATCCGCGGATTGTCCTTATTGACCAGGACGTTGCCGTACAGCTGGGTCATATGCTCCGGCTTTTTCATATAAAATGCGCCTGTTGCATAATCTGTGTATTTCGGTTTCAGTTCCGTATCCTTCGGCACTTCCACAGGAGGCAGTTCGGGCAGTTCAGTTGCAACGACCTTGACCTCTTTTTCCGGTTTTTGCTTTTCCACTTCACCGGCTTTTTTGATCTTAATCTTTCTCTGAGACAGATACTCTCTGGCTGCCGGGGATAATAAAGATCCTTCGGGGATCACATAAACCTCCGGCTCTTCGCATTTGAGCTCCAGTCTCAGGGCTGCTTCTGTAATTACCTTCACTGTGTCACCTCCTTACCACCGATAGATATAACTTTCAAAGCCTATTCGCAAAATCGCTTCTTCGGCTCCAAAATTAACCTAATTTCGGAAGGATTCCCTCAACCTCATCGTGCGGTCTCGGAATTACATGGATGCTTACCAGCTCACCAACGCGCTCTGCTGCAGCTGCTCCAGCGTCTACAGATGCTTTGACTGCTCCTACGTCTCCACGAACCATAACGGTTACCAGTCCGCCGCCTACGTGCTCTTTACCGATCAGAGTTACGT
>CAVFMZ010000015.1:0-2598 GCA_963623675.1 Firmicutes bacterium CAG:176
ATGCACCCCCTAAAGTATAATCGTTACATTGTATCGAAATCAGCGTTTAAGTAGATGATGGTTATTCGGGAACAAATTACAACCGCCCGGATTTCCAGCGCATGCTCGGGCTTGTGGAAGATGGCCGCGTTGCGGTAATCTGCGTAAAGGATCTATCACGACTTGGGCGCGATTATCTTCAAACCGGCTATTACACAGAGGTTATTTTTCCCGAGCATGATACCCGTTTTATTGCCGTCAACGACAATGTTGATACCGCCAAAGGAGATAACGAATTTGCCCCATTCAAGAATATCATCAACGAGTGGTACGCAAAAGATTGCAGCCGCAAGGTGAGGTCAGCATTTCGGACGAAGGCTCTGAATGGGGAATATACCGGTGGCTATCCAGCTTACGGTTACCGCAAAGATCCAGAAGATAGACACCGGTTGATTCCCGATGAACACGCTCCAATCGTACAGAGAATGTTCCAAATGGCATTAGAGGGTACGACCTGTTTTCACATTGCAAAAACATTGGAGAGCGAGGAAATTCCAACTCCGAGGGCTTACTTGATGGATGCGTTTGGAAAGTACCATGCTAATGAACGGGTAAAACACCCGTATGCGTGGGCCAAAACAACGGTTCATCAGATTTTGAGCAACCCCATTTATCTCGGAAAGCTGGTCAGCCAAAGGTATAAAACAAAATCCTTTAAGGACAAGCGAATTGTACCAAGGCCGGAAGATGAATGGATTACAGTAGAAAATACACATGAGCCCCTTGTCGATCAGGAAACCTTCGATACCGTGCAAAGGCGCATTCAAATCAAGCAGCCAGCCACATGGGCAAATTCTGACAACATCTTCCGTGGCCTGTTGATTTGCGGAGGCTGCAATACACGGATGGTCTTTTCCTCGCGGACTGGCCGAAAATCCCGCGGACACTTTTGCTGCAATAAACATCGGCGCTACGGTGGGAAAGAATGCTCCAACCACTACATTACCTTGGAACAGGTCACAGAGCTGCTTTTGTGTGATATTCGTACTCATGCAAGTCTGGCCGCCGCAGACAAGGACCGGTATATAGAATACCTGATGCACTTGTCCGAACAAGAGTGGAACGGTGAAAGGGCTTTTTATCAGAAGGAAGCTGCCGTTTGTCAGAAGCGAATGTCGGATTTGGAAGCAATCTTGAAAAAGCTTTATGAGGATCGTGTGTTTGGCTTGATTTCTGATGAACGCTATCTTTCAATGTCCGCTGATTATGAAGCAGAAACAGTACGGGTGAAAGACAGGTATTATGAGCTTCAAACCCTGCTGGATGGTTTCTCCAAACAAAGCCGTGACGCTCAGAAATTTGCCAAACTGGTAGAGGCATATACTGACATTACAGAAGTAACCGAGGAATTGCTTCATACGCTGGTTGAAAAAATCGTTGTCCACGAGAAAGAAGTCGTCGATGGAAAAATCATTATGCGGGTGGATATTTACTATCGCTTTATCGGTAAAGTTGGCGACAAAGACGGTGAAGCCTTACAGGCTCCCAAAATTCGCAGAAACACGAAATTACTTATGGAGGCTGGAGTCCTGCCAGTTCAGTAATGGCAGGCGGCCTCTAAAAAATGGTGCGCAATAAACATAACACCCCCGGCATCATCAAATATCCCTTCTGGAATATGACAGCCAGAAATCCAAAGGCTACCTATGCCTGTATCAATGCAGGGGAGGCTTATGCGCCGGAAGAAATTAAACGACAAGCAATATGTATTGATGGGGATATCGGAAGAGTTTTGAACCAATTATAAAAAATTATTTTTAATGTTCTCCCTCCATGTTTGTTGATGGGATTTTATTACATAGAAGTCATGAATTTTGGATTGACATATTTTCATATGACAGGTAATATAATATCAAAGACAGGCAACTTGAGTGTCTGCCAAGCGGTAAAGTAAGGTGTTGTGCCAGAGAGCAGTGCCTTATGAGCTTTATAAGGGTTTAACATTTACCACAATCTGGCTAGAGGCTAATCCTCGAAAGAAAATGTAAGAAAGGCTCTGCTCATGCAGAGCCTTTCTTAATCTAAAGAAGTAGTGGAGAACTGTAATGAGAAATGTTTTAGATTGTATAAATGCATTTATTCCGCTATTATCAACAGAATATGAGCTTGTGCTGGGGAGAAAAGGTGTTGCAGTCACAGTAAGAATCTTATTTGATAAAAAAGATTGTTTTCATCTTATGGGGCTTCAATATCTTGTAGATAGACCTGAATTAAGTCGAGACAGAGGCAAAGTATTTGATGAAATAGCAAATGGAACAATTACAATTGAAAAAATAGAATCATCGGATTTTTATAAAAGGATAGAGCAAAGAATACACTTTTTGCCATTACTTGAACAAATGATAGATAGTAATGATACAATATTTAAATATAATAAAAAAGCAAATATGTATTCGATGATTGAGGCTGATTATCTTATGGAAAATAAAATGGAAAGCAGAAATTTATTTTTGTTTTTATCGAATGCTGCTGGCGATAAATATTTCTGTCGTTCTTTTTTCCCAGAAGAAAAGATGGATTATTCAAAGAATCAGGCATCATGGACGCTTCTTTACAAGA
>CAVFMZ010000015.1:2608-36437 GCA_963623675.1 Firmicutes bacterium CAG:176
ATAGATTTAATAACAGGAACAGAGACAGTTTTTTACAATCGATTAAAGTGATATATTTTTCAGAATTACATATCTCATACTTTGGTATGATTTACAAGTCATCCCCCATCTGTTAAGATTTTGGTAGAAACAGATGGGGATTCTTTTATTGTCTGTAAAAGTAATATAGAGTAGAATGTAAAACAAGTATGCTGGGGAGAAAAAATAGATAATAATTTCCAAGATAAGGGGGATGGGGTATGGCAATAGAGGTGGAGATTAAACTGAAGATTGAAGATCGCGCAGAACTCATAAAGAAACTTAAGGATCAGCATTTTACAGCAGGAAAAACGGTGCTGGAATCGGATCTTTATTTTACATCGGAGCATCATGATATGAAAGCATGCGATGAAGCACTGCGGGTACGCCGTGTGGAGGAAAAAGACACCGGGAAACAGGCGGCATATCTGACCTATAAGGGAAAGAAACTGGATACTTGCTCCATGACGCGCAAAGAACTGGAACTGGAGATTTCTGATGGGGAGACAGGCATCGAACTTTTGAAAAGCATAGGATTTTATCCCACGACACCGGTGGAGAAACTGCGGCAGTATTTTCACCGGGAGCGGATGACCGCCTGTGTGGATCAGGTAACGGGACTGGGGGATTTTCTGGAACTGGAGATCATGGTGGAAGATGAGACAAAGCGTGCCGCGGCATTGAGTGAGATTGAAATGTTGCTTGAGCAGCTGGGTTATACCATGCAGGACACGACAAGAACCTCGTATTCGTCTATGATCGAAAGTAATGTATAATTTTGATATTTCGTGTTTAAAATAACAAAAAAATTGAAAAATAACAGAAAAAATGTTATTATATTAAAAATATGTTATTGAGGAAAAACAATGAAGAAAGAACTGGAAAATTATTTTGGTTGTCGGGTAGAAATAGAAGAATATAAGGATACATTAGAACTGCCTGTTTATATGGCAGTAAGGAAAATTGAAATTGTTAAATTATTTCATTCGAGGTTTGCGGTCATTGATATTTCTAAAGATGCCAGTATGACTTCCAGTGCCATGAAAAAGCAGCAGGAACGGTATGAGCAGGCACTGCAGATGCCGGTGGCTTTTCAGGTGAAACTGGACAGTGCTGCCATGAGGAATTCATTGGTCAAAAAGAAGATTTCATTTTTAAGCCTTCCGGATAATGTGTTTCTTCCATTTCTGGGAATTGTTCTGCAGGAGATTCATATGAAAAAAGCTATCCACGCAGATAAAATGATGCCTGCAACGCAGATGGTTTTTCTGGAATTGTTATATCAGAAGTCCGGTGAAGGATTTACGAAAAGCCAGATTGCGGAAAAATTGAATCTGACAAAGACATCCATTACCAGAGCGACGGCACAGCTTGAAGAAATGAATTTAATCTTGCAGGAGAAGCATGGAAAAGAGATTACGATTTTCAGAAATACGTCACCAAGAGCATATTACGAAAATGCAAAACCGTATTTGATAAATCCCGTTCAGAAAGTGATAGAAGTGAAATGGGAAGAATGTCTGGAAGTGGTTTGCACAGGTGGAGAGAGTGCGTTAAGTTCGTATTCTTCATTGAATCCACCTTTGGTAGAAGAAAAAGCAATTTATAAAGGTTCCGAAATGATTGATCAACTGGAACAGGCGGATGTCCGATTTACGGAAGCAAGATGTGTCAGGCTTCAGTTGTGGAAATACGATCCTGGCTACTTTGCACAAAATGGTGTGGCGGATCCGGTGTCGCTGATCTGCTCGTTGAGAGAGATGGATGATGAAAGAATAGAAATGTGTATCGAAGAACTGTTGGATAAATTAAATTTATAAATAGATGGAGGAAACATACATGGATCAGGAACAGCAGACACCGCACAAGCGGCGGGTGCGTTACAAGGGAAAATATCCGAAGAAATTCGAGGAGAGATACAAGGAGCTGCAGCCGGAGAAGTATCAGGACACGGTGCAGCATGTGATTCAGAAGGGAAATACACCGGCGGGCATGCACATTTCCATTATGGTGGATGAGATCCTGGATTTTCTGAAAATTCAGCCGGGAGAGACGGGATTTGATGCGACGCTGGGCTATGGCGGACATACGAAGGCCATGCTCCAGTGCCTGAAAGGGCAGGGGCATATGTATGCCACAGATGTGGACCCGGAAGAGTCGGCAAAGACGAAGAAACGTCTGGAGGAGCAGGGTTTTGGAGAGGATATTCTGACCATCAAGCTTCAGAATTTCTGCACCATTGATGAGATTGCAAAAGAAGTGGGCGGTTTTGATTTTATTCTGGCGGATTTAGGCGTCTCTTCCATGCAGATTGATAATCCGAAGCGTGGATTTTCCTTTAAAGTGGACGGACCGCTGGATCTCCGTCTGAATCAGCAGAAGGGCATCAGCGCGGCGGAGAGGCTGGATATCATCAGTCGTGACGAACTGGCAGGTATGCTCTATGAAAATTCTGACGAGCCTTACTGCGAGGAACTGGCAAAGGCAATTACAGATGAGATCCGTCGTGGAAACCGGGTGGATACGACCACAAAACTTCGCGGTATTATTGAAAAGACAATGGATTTCCTGCCGGAGAAGGAGAAGAAGGAGACGGTCAAGAAGACCTGTCAGAGAGTGTTCCAGGCACTGCGGATCGATGTGAACCAGGAATTTGAAGTGCTGTATGAATTTATGGAGAAACTACCGGGAGCACTGCGTCCGGGCGGACGTGCTGCCATTCTGACCTTCCATTCCGGTGAGGACAAGCTGGTGAAAGCGGCATTGAAAGAGGGCTACCGTGCAGGCATCTATTCTTCTTATTCCAAAGATGTGGTCCGGCCGACAGCGGAGGAGTGTGTGCGGAATCCGAGAGCCCGCTCCACGAAAATGCGCTGGGCAGTCCGGACAGAAGACTAAAGGAGGAATAATCCAATGAACATTGCAGTTTACTGTGGTTCCGTATCTGGAAATCAGGCGTTTTATATAGAGAAATCAGCCGTATTTGGCAGATGGATGGCAGAGCAGGGACACACGCTCATCTATGGCGGTGCCCAGGGCGGCCTGATGGGAGTCATTTCTAATGCAGTGCTGGAGGGCGGCGGAAAGGTCATCGGCGTGCTTCCGGCTGTGGAGTCCATCCAGAAGCGGCGTCATCCGGGACTGACCGAGTACATAGAGACGAAAGATATGGCGGAACGGAAAGCGAAGATGATCGAGCTGGCGGATGCATTTGTGGCACTGCCGGGCGGACCGGGAACCCTGGATGAGATCTCGGATGTGATTTCGCTGGCAAGGCTCCATCTTGTGGATGCGCCATGCGTGTTGTTTGATATGAACGGATTTTACCAGCCGCTGAAGGCCGTGCTGGAGGGCATGGAAAAAGCGGGATTTGCAGAGCCGGAAGATTTTACGAACGTATTGATTTCGGAAGATATGAGCGAGATCGGAGCATTTTTAAAGGGGCGTTAAGCCCCTTTTTTATGATGCCTCCGGAATTTCTTTCATTCTCCGGACAATAGGCTGGAATTCTTCCGGGATTTTTTCCAGCGGCAGATCCTGCATCATATCCAGGGTGCCTGCTTCTTTAGCCGTCTCATAATACCAGCATTTGTAATTCAGCGTTTCCATAGTCTGCTGAAGGGAATCCATCTGTTCCTGCAGAAGCTTTCTCTGTTTATAGAAAAGCTCTAGGCGCGTACCGATGGTCTCATCTCCCTGCATGGAGAGCTGGATATATTTACGGATGTCCTTCAGGGACATGCCGGTTTTCTTCAGACATTCGATAATTTTCAGCCATTCATAATCTTTTTCCTGAAACAGACGCATGCCTCCGGGAGAACGCTCTACGAAGGGAAGCAGTCCTTCCTTGTCATAATATCGCAGGGTGGAACTGGGAATCCCCAGAAGTTTCGCCATTTCGCCAACCGTATATACCATATGGAAATCCTCCTTTAAGTAAACTTTAACTTTAAAAAGTATAATATGATTTCTAACGGAATGTCAAGCTGTCTATAAGGTTGACAAGACACCTGTAAAGTGTTATTTTGTAAATACTTGTACAGGAGAAAAAGAAAGAAGGAACAACTATGGAACTCATGCCGCATCTGAAGCTTTCAGATGAGCTGAATATTAAATATGCCATTCTGCCGGGAGATCCGGCGAGGGTGGATCGGATTGCAGAGCAGCTGGAACAGGTGGAACCGCTGGCTTACAACCGGGAGTATAAAAGTATCCGCGGCCTTTATAAAGGGGTTCCGGTACTGGCAGTGTCCACGGGAATCGGAGGGCCGTCCACGGGAATTGCAGTGGAGGAGCTTTCCAGAATCGGTGTGACCCATGCCATCCGGATCGGAAGCTGCGGAGCATTGCAGAAAAACATCCATCTGGGGGATCTGATTCTGGTACAGGGGACGGTACGGGATGAAGGAACATCCAAAACTTATATCGATCCTATTTATCCGGCAGTTCCGGATTATGAACTTCTGAATGCCTGCGTGGAAGCGGCGAAGAGAGAGGGCATTCCTTTCCATGTAGGCCTGGGACGAAGCCATGACAGCTTCTATACCGATCAGGAAGATGCCATTGACGCGCTGTGGGCTTCCAAAGGCGTGCTGGGCGCGGATATGGAGACAGCCGCACTCTATGTAATCGGAAGACTGCGGGGAATACATACCGCATCCATTTTAAATACAGTCGTCGAATATGAAGAAAATCTGGAAGACAATATTAACAGTTATACAGATGGGGCCTCCAGAATGATGCAGGGTGAATGGAACGAGATTCACACGGCACTGGAAGCCATTTATACCGTATCTCAGGCGGAATAACCCGCTGCAAATATAAGAGATAATCTCCAAAAGGGAGAGGAAGGAATTGTGTTATGAGTAACGTATTTAAAACCAAACTGAACACTGCAAGCCTGGTGCTGATCCCGGCCTGCATCGGCATCAACTATCTTGGAAAGCTGTTTGCTTCCGTACTGAAACTGCCTTTATGGCTGGATTCCATCGGAACCTGTATCGGCGGCGCACTGGGTGGACCGATCATCGGAGCTATCTGTGGAGCAGCCAACAACCTGATCTACGGATTTACCACCGGTGATTCCATCACATTAGTTTATGCGCTGACCAGCCTTGGTATCGGTCTTGCAGTTGGTATTATGGCAAGACTTGGCAAGATGGAAAATGTGGGTGGAGCCATCCTGACCGCTGTTGTGGCAGGTCTGGCAGCAGTCTGCATCTCCACTCCGCTGAATGTCCTGTTCTGGGGCGGCACCACCGGAAATGTCTGGGGCGACGCACTGTTCGCAGCAACACAGGCAGCCAATATGCCGGTAGCTCTTGGATCTCTGCTGGACGAGGTGGTTGTGGATGTGCCGGATAAGATTATCACCATCCTGATTGTCTTTGCCATCCTGAAAGGACTTCCGAAGAAGCTGACAGCCCTTTACGATGTGAATGACAGTGTGGAGAGCCTGGACTAATAAAAAATGTTGGAGTGATTCAAATGAAAAGTATCAGCCTGTATGTGGATAAGGATACCTGGTTGACACGAATGCACCCGTTTACGAAGCTGTGTTACATACTGACGGCGATCAGCGTGTCCCTGATCTGGGGAAAGCTGTGGGCATTCGGCATCTTCATTGGAATCAGTCTTGTAATGTTAATCAGTGGAAAAATCATTCGCAGGGTTTTTCCACTGATTGCGTTTTCTTTTACAATTCTGATTACCATTTTCCTGATCCATGGATTATTTAACCATGAAAATGCAACCCTGTTGTTTGCGGCAGGGCCCATCCGGTTTTACCGGGAGGGCGTGGCCTATGCGGCACGGATCAGCTGCAATGTGCTGAATATGCTGCTGGCTTTTGCGGTCTTTGTGCTGACCACCAAACCGGTGGAACTGGTAGAGGATATGGAACGCGCCGGATTTTCCCCGAAGATTGGTTACGTCATCAGTTCTGTTTTTCAGATTGTGCCCCAGATGAGTGGCACCATGAATACCATCATGGATGCACAGAGAAGCCGTGGACTGGAGACGGAAGGCTCTCTCATCACCCGTGCAAAATCATTTCTGCCGCTGATTTCTCCGGTGGTTATGAGTTCTCTGATTAACACAAGGGAACGCGCCATTGCGCTGGAAATCCGGGGATTTGAGTCCGGAGAGAAGAAGACCTACTTAAAAGACGATAAAATGAAAAATCTGGACCGGATTCTCTGTATCGGCATGTTTTTATTGATTCTGCTGGTCATTGCCGCCAGAATCTTTTTATAGGAAATGCGGAGGAATGGTATGGCATACATAGAAGTAGAGAATTTAAAATACCGCTATCCCAATACGAAGAAGCTGGCGCTGGACGGATTGAGTTTTCAGATTGAAAAAGGATCTTTTGTAGGAATTGTCGGTGAAAATGGAGCTGGAAAGAGTACGCTGTGCCAGGCGTTCAGCGGACTGGTGCCGGAGTTTTTCAAAGGTGCATATGGCGGCAGGGTAATGATCGGAGATCTGGAGGCGGCGAAGACGCCGGTATCCAGACTCTGCCGGAAGGTGGGACTGGTGTTCCAGAATCCTTTCAATCAGCTGTCAGGTGCCAAAGAGACCGTATTTGAGGAAATTGCATTCGGACTGCAGAACTTTGGCGTTCCCAGAGAGGAAATGATCCGAAGAGTCAATGAAGTGATGGAGCTTCTGGACATCAGCGAATATAAGGAGCGGAATCCCTTTGATCTTTCCGGAGGGCAGATGCAGAGAGTGGCGCTGGCAGGCATTCTTGCCATGCAACCGGAAGTGATTGTGCTGGACGAGCCGACCTCGCAGCTTGACCCGGCCGGAAGCGAGGAAGTATTTGCGGCGGTGGATAAGCTGGCCAAATCCGGTATTACCATTATTATGGTGGAGCAGAAACTGGAAAAACTGGCGGAATACTGTGACCAGATTTTGCTGCTTCATGAGGGTAAGCAGATTGCTTTTGATACACCGGAGAAGATTTTCTCCAGAACAGATCTGAAGGAATACGGCATCCAGCCACCGGCTTACACGAGAGTCTGTAAGGCACTGGAGATCCGGAATGAAAATGGATGCTACCCGGCGTCTTTGAAGGAAACACTGAAATGGAAAGCGAAATTCCCTCCAGAGGAAATTTTTGAAAAAATCTGTAAGCAGCCGGAAGAACTGAATGGCGGACAGGGTGACCGGAAAGAAGTGTTCCGGACGGAACATCTGAAATTCCGTTATCTGGAGCAGGTGCCGGTACTGGAAGATGTAAACTTCCTTCTGGATGGCCGCGCCACCGCCATTGTGGGGCAGAACGGAGCCGGAAAGACCACACTGGTAAAACTCCTGAAGGGATTGTTAAAGCCGGTGGGCGGAGCTATTTATTATGCCGGAGAAGATATGGTGGGAAAGACGGTGGCCATGCTGGCCGGAGAGGTTGGCTATGTGTTCCAGAACCCGGATGACCAGATCTTTAAATATCATGTCATTGACGAGGTTATGTTCGGGCCGCAGAACATCGGCATGAGCAAAGAACAGGCCAAAGAGCGTGCCATGGAAGCCTTGAAAATCGTCGGGCTGGAAACGCTGGCAGATGAAAATCCATACGATCTGGAACTGTCTGAGCGGAAGCTGGTGGCCATTGCATCGGTGCTTGCCATGGATACGAAGGTACTGATTCTGGATGAGCCGACCATTGCCCAGGACTGGAAGGGCCGGAAACTTCTTAAGAAGATTATCCGGGAACTGCAGGCACAGGGCAAGATGGTCATTGCAATTCTCCATGATATGGATTTTGTGGCAGAGTGCTTTGAGCGTGTTATTGTCATGGCCCATGGAAAGGTGCTGGCAGACGGCACCAGGGAAGAGGTCTTTGCCCGGAAAGAAGTGCTGGAACAGGCAAGGATCGATCAGCCGTATTTGACCAAGCTGTGCAGCATGCTGGGATATGAAAAGTTATATTTCTCTCTGAAAGAGGAAGAAGGAGCAGAAGCATGAGAAAATTATTGGTAGTCGTTGATATGCAGAACGACTTTATTGACGGATCACTGGGAACCAAAGAGGCAGAAGGCATTGTGGACCGCGTCGTAGAAGAGATCGGAAAATACGAGACGAAAGACATCTTTGCCACAAGAGACACCCATCCGGAAAATTATCTGGAAACCCAGGAAGGCAAGAATCTGCCGGTCGTACACTGTGTAAAGGGAACACCGGGCTGGGAAATCAATGAGAAGGTAGCTGCGGCTCTGGGAACGGCGGAAATCATTGACAAGCCGACCTTTGGATCCAGAGTCCTTGCGGAAAAGATTGCTGCCATTGCTGCAGAAGAAGAGATCGAGGTAACGCTCATTGGACTGTGCACGGATATCTGCGTGGTATCCAATGCATTGCTTATCAAAGCATATTTACCGGAAATTCCGGTAAAAGTAGTGGCTTCCTGCTGTGCAGGCGTGACACCGGCCAGCCATGAGGCGGCTCTGACCACCATGCAGATGTGCCAGGTAAAGGTGGAAAAGTAAATTATTCAGAGCCGCATTCGCAAAATCGCCTTAAAAGGCTTTCCTTTTGCTCATGCATGGCTCTGAATAATTTGCATGTTTCTCTTGACTAACGCATAGTCTGTAGTATATGATCTAACAATCATAAAGAAATTCTCTTTGCACTGCATTACATTCGAACAAGGATGCGAGATCAACAGTACAAACTGAGCAGGCGATGCCGGAAGGCGTGGGGCCGGGCCGCAGATGCGGCAGCAGATATGAACGTAGTAAGGGCATATCTGTGGGACAGTGTATGTTCCGCAGGTATGCCTTTTGTCTGTCAAAAGAGCTGCCCGGAAGATCCCTCGGAGGCGAGTAGCAGCACGGAAAAGAAAAATCCTGCTGCGGACAATGTATGTGACATAAGAAGAACCTGAATGTGTATTAAGGAGGTCCTGGTTATGGAACACACAGAAAACAAAAAAACAAACAACGTATCAACAGAAAATGCCCTGGCTATGAAGGTGTCAGGCGTGAGCATTGCAGTCAATCTGCTTCTCTCTGTACTGAAGCTGATTGCCGGAATTCTGGCTCATTCCGGAGCAATGATTTCCGATGCGGTACATTCGGCATCGGATGTGGGAAGTACTTTTATTGTGATGATCGGAGTTACTCTGTCCGGTAAGAAATCTGATAAGGAACACCAGTATGGACACGAGCGGATGGAGTGCGTTTCTTCCATTATTCTGTCCGGCTTACTGCTGGCCACCGGCCTTGGCATCGGTCTTGGTGGCGTGGAGAATATCCTGAAAAGTTCCCATGGAGAGGTAATTGCCGTTCCGGGGGTTCTGGCACTGGTGGCAGCGGTTGTTTCTATTGTTGTCAAAGAGTGGATGTTCTGGTATACTCGTGGAGCAGCGAAAAAAATTAATTCCGGCGCATTGATGGCGGATGCATGGCATCATCGCTCTGACGCAATGTCTTCTATCGGCGCATTTGCTGGTATCTTCGGCGCACGAATGGGATTTCCGATTCTGGATCCGCTGGCCAGCGTGGTCATCTGCCTTCTCATTGTGAAAGCAGCAGTGGATATTTTCCGGGATGCCATTGATAAGATGGTGGATCATTCCTGTGACGAGAAGACCGAGGATCAGATGCGGGAGACCATTCTGAAAGTGGATGGCGTGCAGCGGATCGACCTGCTTCAGACCAGACTGTTCGGTTCCAAAATGTATGTGGACATTGAAATTGCCGCAGATGGAGCCCAGACACTGGATGCAGCCCATGCCATTGCAGAAAAGGTACATCATGCCATCGAAGAAACCTTTGCGGAGGTAAAACACTGCATGGTTCATGTGAATCCCATCAATGACTGCCAGGGACAGCTTACGGAGGCATAAGGCAGGAGGAAGTTCGTATGTGGACACTGGTTTTTCTTATATTAATGATTGCAGTATTTGGTAAATTACTGATTTTTGCGGTGAAGGCTACCTGGGGAATCACGAAGATTCTCTTTACGCTGGTATTTTTCCCGTTAATTCTTATTGGACTGGTAGCAGCAGGTCTGATGTATATTGCATTGCCGATCCTTTTGATTGTGGGAATTATCACCTGGTTTTTCCGCACTGTATTTTAAGGAAACGCTGATTAAAGCGTTTCCCTCGCCGGCGGCAGCTAAGGAAATGCTGATTTAATCAGCATTTCCTTAAAATTCTATGAGTCATGTTACCGTTCACTGGTAACAAATGTTCAGGTGAAAATGACTCACTGTGAAAGGAACGTCCGCAGTCCCGCTCGCAGTGAGTTATTTTTACGTATATATTTATTGACATGTCTTGCAACAACAAGTATAATAAATTTGTTCATCTATGAATAGTCTTTAGGATTTCCCTACACTATTCCCATTTTTATTTATCAAGAAATAAAGTCGCACCGACCGTATGAAAGGGGGAGATACGGATGATGTAGCTGCAGCCTTGGAAGCAATCGAATGTATTACGGAAAAGGAGAATGAAAAATTTTATGAAGAAGAAAAAGTTATGGCAGAGACTGGGGGCTTTGCTGCTCATGACGTCTGTTCTGGCGGGAAGTATTCCGGCGAATGGCTATGCAGCGGAGGTGGAACCTGCCGTTGCAGCAGAAACGGAAGCAGATACTGCCGCAGAAGAGACAGAATCCGTGCAGGAGGAAGCGGAAGAACCTGAAATTTCAGGCAATGAAGAAGAGACAGAGAAAGAAGTTTTACCGGAAATCCCGGTAAACGAGAATCCGGAGCAGGAGGATTCGGGAGATATTTTACCGGAAATACCGGTAAAAACAGAACCGGAGACAGAACTGGAAGTAACAGAAAATGGGGAAACAAAAGGGCAAACAGAAGACGAAGCACAGGAGGATGAACAGGAGGAACCGCAGCAGGAAACAAGCGAAGAAACAGAAGAAACCGGAGATGGTCAGTATCATTTTACTGAGGATGATCTCTCAAGCGTTGCCAGATGGAGGGAACTCTATTTACCAAACGGGTATGAAGATCTGGAACACTATGATGATACCTGGTGGGATCAGCTCTATGATTACGAGAGGGATCTGGCTGAGTATCTGAAAGATCTGAATGTGGAGCTTTCGGATCAGGTTTACATGGATCAGAGCCTGGAAGAGTGTATTGCGGTTATGGAATCCGGGGTACCGCCGGAGGCATTTTTTGCCGGAACCATTTATCAGGGACTGACGCTGGAGGATTTTTACGAATTCCGGGACGCCGGGTATACCATGGAATATTTATATGAGCAGTGGGAACCAATACAGCCGCTGTCATTGTCTGACGGTGATTTAGTCAGCAAAATGACCGTTTCCTCCACCGGATATTCCGGAACCGGGCATGGAACCATCTACAAGCTGACAGTGGGTGGAAAGGAAGCGCTCTGCATGAGCATGGGAAAATCCGCAAGGAGCACCTACCTCTATAAAGCAAATCCCGGGGACTATGAGAAAAAAGATGATGGAATCGGCTTTATTGTCTATTCGTATGGGCGTCTCGGCGGTATCAACTATGTATGTGCACAAATTGCTTTGTGGCTTTACCAGAATTCCTCTTCTTATTCAGAAAGCACGGTAAAGACGAGAGCGGTGGCCATGCTGAACACGTCAGGCATGGATGAGGATGCGCTGGAACGCTATGGTAATTTTGTGTGGAATGTCTATTCCGGTGCACAGAAGCAGAGTCACAGCTATTATGTCTTCCATTCGGAAAATGCAAATTCCCAGACAGTAGGATTAAGTTCCCTGCCAGATACCTTTCCCTATGAGGGAGGAGAGAGCGGAGGCGAGGCTGGAGGCGGAGGAGAAAGCTCCGAATATGAGACAGCCAGTGTATCGGCGGATGTATCAGACAAAATCAGTGTAGAAGCAAAGCTGACCATTACCAAACATGACAGTCTGACAGAGGAAGTATTAGAGGGAGCGCAGATTACCATCAATGGGAAAAAAGATTCTTCGGGAACAGATGGAACGGTAACCCGCAGAGAAAAGGAAAGTCATGAGGCCAGCGCTTCTGGTCCGACCTATACGTATGTGGTGAACTGGGATTCCCTGGATGACAGCCAGAAAGCGGATGCAGACAGCCATGGATATTACCACAGCAGGGACGCAGCCTATGCGGCTTCGAAAGAACAGGCATCCGGGCAGATGGAGTCAGAATTAAGTGACTGGGCTCATGACTGGAGAGCTAAATTTCAGGCGTCAGAGACGGCTCCACCCTATGGATACTGCAACAATTCGGAAAATACATATTCCGTGACCGCGAAGGACGGGCAGCACAAATATCACGATTTCTATAACAAGCCGTGGGAGGCATGGCTCAAAGTCGTAAAACACGATTCCGTGACCGGACAGACTGATTTCTCACTGTCCGATGCAGATTTCAGCGTATATGAATTTCAGAAGGCGACAGGCGATTATGTACCATATCGGTATGAAGACCGTCAGTTGATGAAGGATCAGGGAGATGGTACTTATCTGGTCGGCCCATTGTATTATAATCCTTCCAATCAGGGAAAATTTATGATTGTAGAGACCAGGTCACCCTATGGTTATACCATTGACCAGACCACGAACCGGTTTTATTTTCAGATTACCGGGGAGCAGAAGATTACATTTGCGCAGGAAAATGCCTGGAATGCGGCGGGAACCTATCCGGCCAGCGAGGAAAATCCCTATCCGTTCCAGGCCTACAATGAGCCATGGAAAATCAAAGTAAGCGTGGATAAGCAGGATGAGGATACGGGTAAACGGTTGTCCGGCGTTCTGTTCCAGATTTTGCGTTATAACCAGGAGACGGCAGATTATGAACTGGATCCAGGTTACACGCCACGAAATATTTCTGTGACAGAGCAGCTAGATGGCACCTACCTCAGTGACTGGATTTACTGGAATTATCAGAACCAGGGGAAATGCTATCTGGTGGAGGCAAATGCGCGGAAAGGTTATTTTGGAGACTGGAAAAACCGGCTGGTGGAACTGATCACAGGACATCCGGCAGGCTGGAATGATGACGACGCGGAAGGAAAGACGGCTTATTATTTCCAGATTACAGGATCCCGGACGGAAGAAGGAGCTGTGGAAGGCTACAATAACCAGAAAACCATGACGGCCACTGCTAACCGGAAGGGGACGGTAACCAATGAGCGGACCAAAGGCCGGGTGACGGTCCTGAAATACGATGCGGAATCCGAGACTGGGAAGCCTCAGGGAGATGCGGTGCTTGACGGAGCAGTCTATGAACTCCGGGCGGCAGCGGATATTATTCATGCGGATGGACATACGGGGATTCTTTATCGGAAGGGAGACCTGGTCAGAACCGGAACGGTGGGCGAGATTCCGGGTGGATTTGAGTTCCACGATCTGGAACTGGGCTCCTATGTGTTAAAGGAAGTGCAGGCACCAGAAGGTTATATGCTGGATGAGACCACCTATTATCTCACTTTTACCTATGATGATGAGACCCAGCGGGTGATTTTAAGAGACGAGGCATCCAGAGAGGATGCAAATACGCTGACGGTGGACGACCAGGATACGGGAAATGAAATCGTGTATACGGGGGACCATGTACAGAAAAAAGCATTTTCCATGGTGAAAACTTCCGATAACCAGAGCCAGACGGAATTAAAACCCGTCAAAGGGGCCGGGTTCACGGTCTACCTGGTGTCGGAACTGGCAGTAGTCCGCAAGGGGCAGATACAGCCGGAGAACGGAACTTCCTGGAGCAGTGCGGACATCCGAAAATTTTATGATTATGATTTTTCCGGTGAGCAGACGACAACGGTCTATAAGCGGAAGCTGGAGAGTTGGACAGACGGGGATCGCGCATGGCTGGTACCGGCGGCAAGCGGACAGAAGAATGCCTATCAGGTAGCGGAAATGTTTACCGATGAAAAAGGAGCGCTGACGTCCCCGGAACTGCCCTATGGAACCTATGTGGTGGTGGAGACGACCACACCGGAGAATCACGTGATGGCGCAGCCGTTCTTTGTTTATATTACGGATGACGGTGGTGTGGTTTATACAGACAGTACCCGCCAGCAGGTAAAAGAGACATTCCGGGAAGAGAAGGATATTCGTTTTGGCGATCATGCCAACGCCAGTGTTTACAAAGACCGGAGCGTCTATGATCCGTCGGCAGTGGAAGGGCGTGTCCCGCAGGATACCCGCTATATTTCCGATAACTGTACGGAGGTTTATTTGAGGCTGGTCAAGGTGGATGCAGAGAAACTGCCCGCAGACGGAACCGTCTTAAAACCGGAGGAGCTGGTCGGCGGAACCGTGCTGAAGGAGGGCGCTGCCTATCGGCTGAAAGTGACAGAAATGACCGAGCGGGAGCAGGAGACCATGACCAAAACCGGATGGAAGCAGGACGCGGAAGGATATTTCTGGTATTATGAGCCTTCCTCCAGAAAGGAATATGGAACCGTTAACTGCCCGTTTGCACCTACCGTTCTCAGAAATGAGGAAGGAAAGATCACAGACTGTTATCTGGTACTTCCGGCAAAACTGCCCACCGGATCTTATGAACTGACCGAGGTGAAAGCACCGGAAGGCTATGTCAGAAACGGGGCGGAAGAAGTACTGGAAGATGCCAGTACGGACCGGAATCAGGTCTATGAAGTAAAATCTTTACCGGGAATCCCGGTAAAATTTACCGTGGATAACGATGCTGTTTATCCGGACGGACAGATGGGAGGCAATAAATATACGCTGACCGATTCCTATGGAAATCTGATCTGTACCGTAGTGCAGGGCAACCAGGAACAGAAAGGAATTCTGGAGCTCATCAAACACGGAGAAAAACTTTATGATGCCGCAGAAGAAGGAACGAGCCTGAAAGAAAAGCTGGACGAGCACTATTTCCGTCCTGTATGGGAATTGCCGGAATATCATAAAAAAGATCTGGTCTTTGATTATGAAGATACACCCATCGAAGGCGCTGTATTTGAAATCTATGCAGCGGAGGATATTTACACCCAGGAACTGGACAAGGAGAAGCTTTCGGAATATGGGGTTCCGCTGGAGGACTATCTGGTATGGCACAAGGATGACAAGGTGGGAACCATTACCACCGATCAGACCGGTTACGCCTATCTGGCAGATCTTTATATTGGATCCTACTATATCCGGGAGGTGACGGCCGGAGACGGATTTGTGCTCAACGACGAGATCCAGTATTTTGAAATCACACCCCAGGAGCAGGAAGTGAACTTTGAGTGGGTGAGCAGCGATTATGAGAATCGCAGACAGAAAGTCCGCCTGGAAGTGAGCAAAGAGGATGTGGAGACAGGGGAATCACTGGCAGGCGCTGTGTACGGGCTTTACAATACGGAAGATATTTACAGTTACATTACGAAAAATACGGACAAAATCGTGCCGGATTACCGCCATGTACAGACCATTTTTGATTACAAAAATGTGGATGAAGGAAGGCTGCTCATTCCGGCGGGAACGCTGGTGGCTACGGCAGTCACGGACGAAGAAGGAAAGGCTGTATTTTCAGAAGATCTTCCCCTTGGAAAGTACGAAGTACGGGAGCTGGAAGGACCCAAAGGCTATACCACATCGGATGAGCAGCTGCAGGTGGATGCTTCTTATGGAAGTGAGCAGGGAGGACAGCTGGTGAAAGTGCAGGATCACACGGATCTTCTCTATGAGAACCAGAAAATCAAGCAGGTATTTACCAAATCCGATCTGACGTCGGGAATCCATATTGGCGGCGCTTATCTGGAAGTCTGGGAGATTCAGACAGATGCTCACGGAACTCCGAAAAAGAATTCGGATGGTTCCTGGCTGCTCATGGAGGAACCGGTGGAGCACTGGATTTCAAAAAAAGCAGGGGAAGAGGTGCATTATTTCTATGAAGAGCAGGGCTTTTATAAGGAAATTGCTTCCCCGGAGGACTTACCGGAAGGAGCCAGCCTGATCGTAAAAGAAGGCCATCTTATTGAAAAGCTTATGGAAGGAAGACAGTACATTCTCAGAGAAACCTTAGCACCGGAAAATTATGTGGGGTATGAGGCGTCTGACGACAGTACCAAAGAGAGCAACCGAGAAGAAAATGCCGTTACCGAAGAAGTACGGTTCCATGTGGAAGGTACCAATCTGGTGGCGGAACATGACCTGAAAGATCAGAGAACCGTGGGAAGCTTTACCGTTACCAAAGAAGGCGAATTTCTGGTGGGAGCAGAAAAGAGCATCACCGATCAGCTCCGTGGATTCTTTACCACGTTGTTCCGGTATCTCCTTGGAAGAGTGGAGCAGGCGGCTTTTGAAGTCTACGTAAAAGACGATATTCTGACGCCGGATGGCAGTGGAAACTATGCAGTGTGGACCAACGCGGCGGGAGAACAGATGGAACTTCGGAAAGATACGAAAATCGAGACCATCATCACGGATGGAACCGGAACGGCGTCGGTGAAAAATCTTCCGCTGGGGACCTATTATGTAAAGGAAGTAAAAGCCGGAAATGGAACCTTCCTTCTGAATCCGGAGATCAAAGAAGTGGTATTATCCTATGAAAATCAGGATACGCCCATTGTATTTGCGAAAGACACCTCCTATATCAATGCCCGGCAGAAGATCGAAATCCGGATTCACAAGAAGGCGGATAATCCGGAAGGAGAAAATACGCCCATAGAGGGAGCGGTCTTTGGACTTTATGCGGCAGAGGATCTTTACGGTTATGCGGTCAGCGGCGATCGGGTGGTAACCCCTTATAGTGAGCCCTATATCAAAAAGGATCAGCTGCTGGAAGTGCTGGCAAGTGATGAACAGGGACTGGCGATATTCCGTGCAGATGTGCCAAATGGCAGATATTACGTGAAGGAACTGCAGCCGGCACCCGGATATCTGGAAAATCCGGCAATCTATGAATTTGATGCCTCCTATACGGGAGAACAGGGAGATGAGGTGCTTGTGTTTGAACAGGAAGTGTTGAACACGGCTGCCCGGATCCAGGTGAGCAAACAGGATCTGACCAACGGACAGGAAATCCCCGGTGCAACTCTCCGAATTGTGGAAAAAGAGACCGGAAAGATCGTAGATACGTGGATATCCGAAGAAATTCCGCATACGGTATCAGGACTTCGCCTCTCCGGAACAGAAGAATACCGGTACCTTCTGCAGGAGGTGCTTCCGGCGTCGGGGTATGTGACAGCGGAAGAGATAGAATTCCGGTTAAACCAGGATCGCGATGCGTCCGGTCAGTGGATGGACAGCAGTACGATCCAGATACTGGAGCGGCAGGACAATGTGGAGATCTGGACGTCGCTGGAAGAAAATATGCTGGTCATGAAGGATGATATTACCCAGGTGGAGATTCAGAAACGCGATAAGGAGACCCAGGAACTGCTGGAAGGCGCGGAACTGACCTTATATGATGCCAATGAGCAGGAAGTGATGTCCTGGATTTCACAAAGCGACGAGGGGTATCTGATGATGCGGCTTCCCATTGGTACTTATCGTCTGGAGGAAAAGAAAGCGCCTATTGGCTATCTGACGGCGGAGCCGCTGGTATTCGAAGTACTGGATGAACCGGGTGTGCAGGTTATTGTGTTGGAGAATGAACGGATCCCGGCGAAGAAAAACCATAAGAAGAAAGACAGTGGCAGCCCTTCCAGTGAGAAGACGCCGGAAAGCAGCCAGCCGGTAACGGCGGAAGCGGCGGGAACCGGAGACTCCACGGATTTCCTGCTGTGGATTGCCCTGCTTGCAGCGGCCATTGCGGGAACCGGGCTTGGAATTGCGGTTTATGACTGGAGAAAGAAGGTGTAATATGCTATAATCGGGCGGAAGATTAAAGGAGAAATACGATGCCCAATATCATTGAAATTACCGATTTTGCTGCACCGGAGCTGGACGTTTATGCCAGACTCCGGGAAGTGCAGCTTTTAAACAGACAGGATCCGGAACAGGGAATCTTTATTGCGGAAAGTCCGAGGGTCATTGAACGGGCTCTGGATGCAGGCTGTGTGCCGCTTTCCTTTCTGGTGGAGAAGAAACATCTGGAGCAGGAGGCAAAGACTCTGATGGAGCGGTGCCCGGAGACTCCTTTTTATACAGCGGAGTTTGACGTGCTCACCCAGATTACCGGATATAAACTGACCAGAGGCATGCTCTGCGCCATGCGGCGGCCAAAGCCGTTAAGCATAGAGGAGGTCTGTGACGGAGCACATCGGATTGCCATTCTGGAAAATGTGGTGAATCCCACCAATGTGGGAGCAATTTTCCGTTCGGCAGCAGCCCTTAATATGGATGCAGTATTGCTGACGCCGGACTGCAGCGATCCTTTGTACCGGCGATCCATCCGTGTCAGCATGGGAACGGTGTTCCAGATTCCGTGGACTTATTTTCCGGAAAATGCGGCATGGCCGGAGGACGGAATGAAACTTCTGAAAGAGGCCGGATTTAAGACCGTGTCCATGGCTCTTCGGAATGATTCGGTGGCGATCGACGATCCGGTACTGCAGGCGGAAGAAAGGCTGGCAGTGATTCTGGGAACAGAAGGGGAAGGCCTTGCGTCCACTACTATTGCAGACAGCGATTATACGGTGAAAATTCCCATGTCCCACGGCGTGGATTCCCTCAATGTGGCGGCGGCCAGTGCTGTGGCATTCTGGGAACTGGGCGGCAAGGGGACACGCAGCCATTCTCGTTGACTGGAATTGACGGGTGCGTTACAATAAAAAATAATGATATTTGATCCGAGGTAGAAAACATGAAAAAAGTAATATTAACAGGAGACCGCCCCACCGGGCGTCTTCATGTGGGACATTATGTTGGCTCCCTGAAAGAAAGAGTGAAACTTCAGAATTCCGGAGATTATGATGAGATTTATATTATGATCGCAGATGCCCAGGCGTTGACGGATAATGCGGAGCACCCGGAGAAGGTGCGCCAGAATATTATGCAGGTAGCTCTCGACTATCTGGCATGCGGCATTGATCCGGCGAAATCCCATATTTTTATTCAGTCCATGGTGCCGGAGCTGACGGAACTGACCTTTTATTATATGAATCTGGTAACCGTATCCCGTGTACAGCGGAATCCGACCGTAAAGGCAGAGATCCAGCAGCGTAATTTTGAAGCAAGTATTCCGGTAGGATTTTTCTGCTATCCCATCAGCCAGGCCGCAGATATTACCGCATTCCGCGCCACTGCCGTTCCTGTAGGCGAGGATCAGATGCCTATGCTGGAGCAGTGTAAGGAGATTGTACATAAGTTCAACAGCGTATACGGTGAGACTCTGACGGAACCGGAGATTGTACTGCCGTCCAATAAGGCATGCTTACGTCTTCCGGGTATCGACGGAAAGGCGAAGATGAGCAAGTCTTTAGGCAACTGCATTTACCTCTCCGATGAAGAGGCAGATGTGAAGAAAAAGATTATGTCCATGTTTACAGATCCCAATCACCTGCGCGTGGAAGATCCGGGACAGGTAGAGGGCAACCCGGTCTTCCTGTATCTGGATGCATTCTGCCGTCCGGAGCATTTTGCCGAGTATCTGCCGGATTATGCGAATCTGGACGAACTGAAAGCGCACTATACCAGAGGCGGACTTGGCGATGTAAAGGTGAAGAAATTCCTGAACAACGTCATGCAGGAGGAGCTGGCACCCATCCGTGCAAGAAGAAAAGAGTGGGAACAGCGCCTGCCGGACGTCTACGAGATCTTAAAAGAGGGCAGCAAGGTGGCAGAGGCCAAAGCGGCAGAGACACTCCACGATGTGCGTGATGCCATGAAGATCAATTACTTTGAAAACGAAAGTCTGATGAAATAAAGGTAATTTATGATACAAAAGAAGAAGCTGACAGAATTTTACGTGGAGCAGTATGCGCGTGCAGCGAAAAAGAGAACGAAGAAGATGGCCGGAACGACGGAGATGCTCCGGAAGACGGACAAGCTTTTCCGGGCTCTCAGTTCCACCAGACCTTCCAGAATCAATGTACGGACGCTGGAAGATTATCACAGGCAGCTGAAAAATGCAGTGGTATTTGCCCATCGGAAGAAAAAAGAAGAAATGTCGCTTCGAATTAAGGAAGAAATGATTCCCCGCCTGGTGGACCTCGATCTGGGATTGCTTCTGCAGGAACAGAAAGACGGCATCAACGGGGAATTCCTTTCTTACCTTCGAAGAACCATGCCGGGCGCCATCTGCCAGGAGACGCTGTTTACCCTGTATCCCCGTTTCCGGCAGCACAAGGTCAAGGACAAGATTCTGGAACTGGTTCCTGCACGTCCGGAGCTGGAATTCCCGGAAGTCCGCCAGATGCACCGACATTTTATTCTGCATATTGGCCCGACTAACAGCGGCAAGACATTTCGGTCTCTGGAGCGGTTAAAGCTGGCGGTAAATGGTGTTTATCTGGGACCCTTACGTTTGCTGGCACTGGAAGTGTTTGAGCAGATGCAGAAATATCAGGTTCCCTGTACCATGCGGACCGGACAGGAATGCATCGAAGAGAATGGAAGCCGGGTCATGGCATCCACCATTGAGATGGCGGATTTTGATGAAAATTATGATATCGCAGTCATTGATGAGGCACAGCTGGTGGCGGATCCGGACCGGGGCCATTCCTGGACCAAGGCCATTCTGGGACTGCGGGCCCCGGAGATTCATATCTGTATGAGTCCGGCGGCAGAACCGGTGATCTGCCATCTTATCGAGCTTTGTGAGGATACCTATGAAGTGGAACGCTATAAGCGGAAGACAAAACTGCTCTGTGAAAACGTGCCATTTCTGTTCCCGGATGATGTGCGGCAGGGAGATGCGCTCATTGCATTTTCCAAGAAATCGGTGCTGGATGTGGCAGGACGGCTGGAGGAAGCGGGCGTCAATGCCAGCGTGATCTATGGAAGTCTTCCGCCGGAAATCCGTCGGAGACAGATGCATCTGTTCCATAAAGGAAAGACCAAAGTGGTGGTGGCGACAGATGCCATCGGCATGGGTTTGAACCTTCCGGTCAAACGAATTGTCTTTCTGCAGGCGGAGAAGTTTAATGGCGTATCCATAAGACCGCTGACCACTTCGGAAGTGAAGCAGATTGCCGGAAGAGCGGGACGGTTTGGACTTTATCCGGAAGGCTTTGTGACGGCAACGGAAGAGCAGGATCTTGCTTATATCAGGGAGCGGATGGCGGATACGGAGGAACCGCTGACCCAGGTAAACCTTGGTTTTCCGCAGATTCTGCTGGATATTGAGGCGCCGCTTGACGAGTTGCTGCAGATCTGGCATTCGGTTACGCCGTCGGAACCCTTTGTAAAGGAGAATATCGACGAGGCGCTATTCCTCTACGATCAGGCGAAACTTTACAAAGAATGGATTGACGGATTCCAGGAGAAGCGGACTCTCTATAAAATGATTACCTGCCCCATCGACATTAAGGACAAAAAGGTGGTCGATCTGTGGCTTCATTATTGTAAAACCTACACGGCGGATGTCTCTCTGGAACGGCCAGTGCTTCGCCGGGACAAAAAGGCGGGCATCCAGCAGTATGAGACGTATTATAAACAGCTGGATCTGTATTATCAGTTTTCTCACCGGATGCAGAAGGTGGTGGAGGAAGACTGGCTCCGCAGGGAACGGGAAAAGACGGAAATGAAGATCATGAGCTATCTCACCAGAGGCAAGCAGAACTATATTGCCCGGTGCAGATACTGCGGCAAACTGCTTCCGCTTGGTTCCACATTCCAGGTGTGCGATGACTGCTTCCGGCAGGAGCGCAGGAATTTTGCACAGACACGGAGAGCAAGGAAAGGATAGAGGAGAAAACCTATGGCCAGATGGGTGGAAATCAGAAAAGGCGCGGATTTTCGTGCCATTGGAGAAAAATTTCAGATCAGCCCGATGATGGCACGGCTGATCCGCAATAAAGACATTACCGGTGAGCAGGAGATTGAGCAGTATCTTCACGGAACTTTAGAGGATCTGCATCCGGCTTCCCTGATGAAAGGTATCCCGGAAGCAGCAGCGCTGCTCAGAAAGAAACTGAACGAGCACGCATCCATCCGGATTATCGGTGACTATGACATTGATGGTGTGTGTTCTACCTATATCCTGCTCAGAGGGTTCCGGGCGGCAGGCGCACAGGTGGATACCGATATTCCGGACCGGAAAAAGGATGGATATGGTCTTAACAAAGAACTGGTAAAGCGGGCCTATGACGCAGGGGTGGATACCATTGTGACCTGCGACAACGGCATTGCCGCCGTGCAGGAGATTGCCTATGCGGAAGAACTGGGCATGACGGTGATTGTAACGGATCATCATGAAGTGCAGGAGGAACTGCCGCCTGCTCAGGTCATTGTGAATCCACGACAGGCGGACTGCCCATATCCGTTTAAGAAGCTCTGTGGTGCGGCCGTGGCGTGGAAACTGGTGGGCGAACTCTGGAAACAGATGGAACTTTCCCTGGAGGCTCTTTATGAGGATCTTCTGATGTTCGCAGGCTTTGCCACGGTTGGCGATGTGATGGATTTAACCGGAGAGAACCGGATTCTGGTGCGGGAAGGTTTAAAAAGGCTGCAGGCAACCAGGCATCCGGGAATGTCAGCGCTGATCGAGGTCAATGAACTGGCAAGAGACACGTTATCCGCATTTCATATTGGATTTGTGCTGGGCCCCTGTATCAATGCCAGCGGCCGGCTTTCTACGGCAAAACGGGCACTGGAGCTTCTGGATACAGAAGAGCAGGATCTGGCGCTGGAACGGGCAGCGGAATTAAAGCATCTCAATGATGAACGAAAAGAGCTGACGGAGCAGGGACTGGCACAGGCAGTGGATCTCATTGAGCACAGCAATCTGATGGAAGACCGGGTGCTGGTGGTGTATCTGCCCGACTGCCATGAGAGCCTGGCAGGAATTATTGCCGGGCGGATCCGGGAACGCTATTACCGTCCGGTCTTTGTGCTGACCAGAGCGGAGGATGGCGTCAAAGGATCCGGGCGATCCATCGAGACCTATTCCATGTTTGAGGAAATGAGCAAATGTAAGGAGCTGTACACCAAGTATGGCGGGCATCCCATGGCAGCAGGTGTTTCCATGCCGGAAGAGCATGTGGAACTGTTCCGGAAAAGGCTTAACGAACTGTGCACGCTGACAGAGCAGGATCTGACGGAAGTGATTCATATTGATATAGCGCTTCCTTTTTCCTACGTGTCCGAACGGCTGACGGAGGAGCTTTCTTTGCTGGAACCTTTCGGCAAAGGAAATACCAAACCGGTCTTCGCCGCACGAAATGTGCGGGTACTGGAATCCAGAGTACTGGGGAAAAATCAGAACGTGCTTCGGATGAAGCTGATGGATGAAAGTGGAACCGCACTGGAAGGCATTTATTTCCATAACTGTATGCGGGAAGTGCTGCGGGATCTGCAGGACAAAAAGACCATTCACATTCTGTACTATCCGGAGATCAACGAGTTCCGGGGACGGCGTTCCCTGCAGCTGCGGATTCAGGGATATTGCTGAAAAGACCGGAAAATCAACCCATGATTGCGGATGCCATAAAAATGTGCTATATTTACTTTATTGTGGGCAAAATATACCCGTAGGGGTGTTTAAAGGAGAGATACACATGAAAAAATTAGAGGATTATGTGGTAAGTATACCGGATTATCCGGAACCGGGCATCGTTTTCAGAGATGTCACCAGTATTCTGCAGGATGCAGATGGTCTGAAACTGGCCATCGACGGACTGCAGGAGCAGCTGGAAGGCCTGGATTTTGAGGTGATTGCAGGAACGGAGTCCAGAGGCTTTATTTTCGGAATGCCGATTGCATATAATCTCCACAAACCATTTGTACTGGTGCGGAAGAAAGGCAAACTGCCAAGAGAAACCGTATCCGTCAAATACGATCTGGAGTACGGCAGTGCAGAGATCGAGATGCACAAAGATTCCATAAAGCCGGGACAGAAAGTAGTCCTGATTGATGACCTGATTGCGACCGGAGGAACCATCGAGGCAGCGGCCAAACTGGTAGAAGAACTGGGTGGAGAGGTTGTCAGAATTATTTTCCTGATGGAGCTTGCAGGCCTGAAGGGAAGAGACAAACTGAAAAAGTATGATGTAAGAAGCGTAATCTGCTACGAAGGAAACTAAACAGTTTCAAAACAGTTACGGAAATTTGACTTTTAGATAGAGAAGCGGTGATTGATATATGACGGAAGAACAGGCAAGGGAAGTTCAGGAGGATGACAGAAGTATCAAGAAGATGGAAGATTTTACCAGTCCCGATGAGTTGTATCAGGAACTGGTAAAAAGTGTGAAGAAATATCATCCTTCCACAGATCTTACCATGATTGAAAAAGCATATCAGGTGGCGAAGGCCGCTCATAGAGATCAGGTTCGTAAATCCGGAGAACCTTATATCATTCATCCGCTTTGTGTCGGTATTATTCTGGCAGATCTGGAGCTTGATAAGGAGAGTATTGCAGCGGGTCTTCTTCATGATGTGGTAGAGGATACGCCCATGACCACGGAGGACGTAGCACGGGAGTTTGGCGATGAGGTAGCCCTTCTGGTAGATGGCGTTACCAAGTTAGGACAGTTGAGCTATTCCGCAGACAAGGTGGATGAGCAGGCAGAGAATCTTCGTAAGATGTTCCTGGCCATGGCGAAGGACATCCGTGTCATTCTGATCAAACTGGCCGACCGTCTGCATAACATGCGGACGCTGAAATATATGCGTCCGGAAAAACAGAAGGAAAAGGCGCGGGAGACCATGGACATTTATGCGCCCATTGCCCAGCGTCTTGGTATTTCCAAAGTAAAGATCGAGCTGGATGACCTGGCACTGAAATATCTGGAGCCGGAAGTCTATTATGATCTGGTAGCACAGATTGCAGATAAGAAGAGTGTCCGTGAGAAATACGTCCAGTCCATTGTGGCAGAAGTGAAACAGCACATGGAAAACGCCAGGATCGAGGCAGATGTGCAGGGACGTGTGAAACATTTCTTCAGTATTTATAAGAAAATGGTCAACCAGGATAAGACACTGGATCAGATCTACGATCTGTTTGCTGTGCGTATTCTGGTGGAATCCGTCAAAGACTGTTATGCGGCGCTGGGCGTTATCCATGAAATGTACAAACCCATCCCGGGACGTTTCAAGGATTACATTGCCATGCCCAAGGCAAATATGTACCAGTCTCTGCATACGACGCTGATCGGACCCAAGGGACAGCCTTTTGAGATCCAGATCCGTACGTATGACATGCACCGTACCGCAGAGTACGGTATCGCTGCTCACTGGAAATACAAGGAGAGCGGCGGAAGCAATGAGCAGAATATCGAGGGCAAGAACAGCGCGGAAGCGAAGCTTACCTGGCTTCGTCAGATTCTGGAGTGGCAGCGTGACATGTCCGATAACCGGGAATTCATGAGCCTTTTAAAGAGCGACCTGGACCTGTTCTCCGAGAGTGTCTACTGCTTTACACCGGGCGGTGATGTGAAAACACTGCCCAACGGTTCCAATACCATTGACTTTGCGTACAGTATCCACAGTGCCGTGGGCAATAAAATGATCGGCGCCAGAGTCAACGGAAAACTGGTACCCATTGACTATGTGATCAAGAACGGCGACCGGATTGAGGTTATCACGTCCCAGAACTCCAAGGGACCGAGCCGTGACTGGCTGAACATTGTCAAGAGTACCCAGGCAAAGAATAAAATCAACCAGTGGTTTAAGACGGAATTCAAGGAAGAGAACATTGTAAAGGGTAAGGAAGTCATTGCCCAGTACTGTAAGATGAAGGGGATTCCGCAGGCACAGGTGGTCAGACCGGAATATCAGGAAAGCGTTCTCCGCAAATACGGCTTCCGCGACTGGGAGTCCGTCCTTGCAGCCATTGGACATGGCGGCCTGAAAGAAGGCCAGGTCGTGAACAAGATGCTGGAAGAGTATGAGAAGGCGAAGAAGAAAGCGGTCACCGATGCGAAGATCATGGAGACCGTCAGTGAGACGAAGGAACAGAAGATCCGCATCAGCAAGTCCAAGAGTGGTATTGTGGTCAAGGGCATTGATGATGTGGCAGTGCGTTTCTCCAAGTGCTGCAACCCGGTACCGGGTGATGAAATCGTTGGATTTGTCACCAGAGGCCGTGGTGTGACCATACACAGAACCGACTGTGTCAACATGATGCATCTGGCAGAATCCGAGCGGGAGCGACTGATCGATGCAGAGTGGCAGTCCGGTATGAAAGCACCTGCCGGTGAGAAATATACGACAGAAATCAAAATCTACGGAAATAACCGTACGGGACTTCTGGTGGATATTTCAAAGACGCTGACGGAGCGGAATATTGACGTCACCGCCATGAATGTAAGAACGAGCAAACAGGGTACAGCAACCATTACTATCAGCTTTGATATTTCCAGCGTGGAAGAGCTGAACCGGATTATTGATAAGCTGCGCCAGATCGAGAGCGTGCTGGATATTGAGCGTTCTGCAAGTTAAGGAGGAAAAGATGCCAAAGGTACATGTTTCCAAAATTACTGTAGGAGAACTGGCAGTAAACTGCTGGTTTTTGATCAATGAAGATACAAAAGAAGCACTGGTATTTGATCCGGGCGACCAGGCAGAAAAGATTGCCGGATTCGCATCTGAGCAGGGCGTCAAAGTGGCAGCCATTTTACTGACCCACGGTCATATTGACCACATGGGCGGCGCGGATGCACTCCGGAAACTGACGAGAGCAAAGGTTTATGCGTTGCAGGAAGAGGAAGATCTTCTTCTGGATGCCAAACAGAACCTGTCGGTTTACATTGCACGCAAAGTGGTCACCTTTGCACCGGATGAATTTTTACATGACGGCCAGGAACTGACGCTGGCAGGCATGAAACTGAAGGTATACCACACGCCGGGGCATACGCCGGGCGGAGCTTCTTACTACTGTGCAGAAGCAGGTTGTGTATTTTCCGGGGACACGTTGTTCCACGGTTCTGTGGGAAGAACGGATTTTCCGGGCGGCAGTATGTCGGACATTGTCCGTTCCGTGAAAGAGAAACTGTTTCTCCTGCCGGACGACACAAAAGTCTGCCCCGGGCATGGAGACGAGACCAGCGTTGGATATGAGAAAAAATATAATCCGTTTATCTGAGATTTTCAGTATTAAAAAAGGTGTATGGATCAAAAGTCCATACACCTTTTTTTACAGATTCTAAACGTCATTATGCATAAAAGAAAAATACTGAAATTGTCAAAAATCCCGAAAAAACAAAAATAGAAGATATTCTTATTGACATGTTATACAAGTTGCGGTATAGTTAGCCCAACAACAAACATCAGACGTTTAATGACTGACTTAAGACAAACAACATAAGTCGTCTACCAGATGTAAGATGTGAAAATTGAAAATTTAATAATGAAATTATTTTGAAGGAGGAAATGAAAGTGAACACACAGGAGTTACAAAAACTTGCCAACAAGCTTCGTTTTGAAGCAGTGCGTATGGTGTATGAAGGAAAAGACGGACATCCGGGTCCTGCATTATCCATCGCAGACATCGTTGCAACGCTCTACTTCGATGCTATGAACATTGACCCGAAAAATCCGGAATGGGAGGATCGTGATCGGTTTATCCTTTCCAAAGGCCATGCATGCCCGATCTGGTATGCAGCACTGAATGAGAGAGGTTACTTTGAACCGAAGGTAGAGCATTTCCACCTTCGTGCACTGGGATCTACATTCCAGGGACATCCGTCCATGCACAGCACCAAAGGCATTGATATGACTTCCGGATCTCTTGGAAACGGAATTGCAATCGGCGCAGGAATGGCTGCAGCAGCCAAGATTCAGAAAAAAGATTATTTCACATATGTGATCTGCGGTGATGGAGAGCTTCAGGAAGGGGTTTGCTGGGAAGGTGTGAACATGGCAAACGGTCGTGAGCTTGACAATCTGGTAGTATTTGTTGACCGTAACGGATGGCAGTCTTACAAGAGCGTAGACTTCACTGTAGGACAGAACAACATTGCTGACCGCTTCCGTGCATTCGGATGGCATACCCAGGAGATCAGCGGACATGACATTGACGGCATCAAAGCTGCAATCGCAATTGCCAAAGGATACAAAGGAAAACCGCACGCAATCATTTGTGATTGTGTAAAAGGTAAAGGCTTAAGCTACATGGAGAACAACAATGCATGGCATAAAGGTGTTCCGACAGATGAGCAGTGGGAGATTACCAAGAAAGAACTTGGAGGTGAGGAATAATGGCAGAGTTTAAGGGTACAAGAGAAGCTTTTGCTGCAGCACTTTATGAAATGGCAGCAGAGAATGATAAAGTAGTTGGAGTATTTCCGGATTCGCTGAAAGCTATGAGAGCAGTTTCTTTCGGAGAGACCTATCCGGATCGTTATATCGAGTGTGGTATCGCAGAGCAGTGTGCAGTTGACGTAGCAGCAGGACTTGCTTCTGCAGGAATGCTTCCGTTCGTTGGAACCTATTGTGGTTTCCTTACCATGAGAGCCGGAGAGCAGATGCGTACATTCGTTGGTTATACTGACCTGAATGTAAAATTCATCGGAGTAAATGCAGGTATCCTTGGTGGAGAACGTGAGGGTGTAACCCATCAGTTCTACGAGGATCTGGCATTCGTAACCAGCATCCCGAACTTTACCGTTCTGACCCCGGCAGATCCGGAGCAGTTATACGAAGCTGTAAAATATGCAGCAGAGATTCAGGGGCCGGTTTACATCCGCGGAGGCAGCGGACGTGAAGTCGACGTATATGCAAAAGATGCTCCGTTCTCCAGAGACGGTATCACTGTTTGGAAAGAGTATGGCACAGATGCCGTTCTGTTCTCCAATGGTTATGTACTTGACCGCGTACTTGCAGCAGCAGATCTGCTGAAAGAGCAGGGAATCAACGTAACTGTAGCAGATATCAACATCCTGTACGGCAAAGATCCGTCCAAGATCCTTGAGGTTATGGGTAAGACCAGCCAGATCGTAACTGTTGAAGATCACAATATCAACGGTGGACTTGGTTCTTACATCAGCCGTCTGGCAACAGAGAATCAGCCGGTTAAGGTTAAGAGAATTGCACTGACTGACTTCGCAGAGTCCGGTCCGGCAAAAGAGCTTGCGGATGCATACGGATATGCTCCGGAGAAGATCGCAGCAACGGTAAAAGAAACCTTGTAATCTTGTAATTACTTAGAGGGGTCAAAAGATCCTTTGACCCCAACATTATAAAAAGAAAGAGGCATACAAAAATGGAAAAGATTAAAGTAGCAGTTATTGGTGCAGGTGGAAAAATGGGTACCCGTACATCTAACAACCTGGTAACAAAATTCCCGGATAAATTTGATGTAAAATTAGTGGAAACCTTCCCGCCGGCAGTAGAGCGTATCGAAAAAGAGCGTGGATTAAAGGTTACTCCGGTAGATGAAGCACTGGCATTCGCAGATGTAGTTATCTTCGCAGTTCCGGATACTTTAATCAAAAAGCTGTCTGCTGAGTATGTTCCGATGCTGAAACCGGGCACTGTATTCCTGATTCTTGACCCGGCAGCAGCTGTCGCAAAAGAGCTGACTCTGCGTGATGATTGTACCTTCGGTGTAGCACATCCGTGCCATCCGTCTTACTTCAAATGGCAGAAAGAAGAAGAGGCATATCAGGATCGTTTCGGTGGTGAAGGCGGACATCAGGATATCGTAATGAGCTGCATCCAGGGTGATGAGGAAAAATTCAAACTGGCTCAGGAGACCGCTCGCTGCATGTATCGTGCAGACAAAGCATTCGTTATGACTTCCGAGCAGATCGCATTCCTGGAGCCGACTCTGGTAGAGACTCTTGGAGCTACCTGCTGCTATGCAATGGCTGAGACTGTTAACGAGGCTGTTAAGAGAGGAATCGACCGTGAGGCTGCTGTTTCATTTTTGACAGGACATGTATTTAACCTGACTGCTAACTTCCTTGGATATCTGCCTGGCAATCCGCCTGTATCAGATGCCTGCAAGGTTGCACTTGAGATTGGTAATCATCTGGTACTTCGTGATGACTGGAAGAAGATCTGGGACGATGAACTGCTTCGCAAAGTAATTGCAACGATGCTTCATCCGGAAACCGCAAAAGAAAACCTTGGTTTTGATGTAAAACCGCAGAAATAGTCACTTAATTATAATTATAAATCAATATCTGCCAAACATTGATTCGTATATAACAAATGACAGGAGTATAATATCATTATGAAATTTAAACGTATTGCAGCCGTTCTGCTTTCAGGTATAATGGCTGTGGGACTGGCAGCTTGTGGATCTGATACGACATCTGCTTCCACGACATCTACTTCTGCCAGCAGTGAGTCTGTCGATCTTCTGGGTTCTTCTGATGCGACGATTCATTTGAAAGTAGGTACGACCACTGCACCGGATGGACATTATGTATTGGGGCTGGTTGAGATGCAGAGGAGACTGGAAGAATACTCCAATGGAGAGATGACCCTGGATATCTATCCGAACTCTGAGCTCGGTGGTGAATCAGATATGATGGATGCTGTTTCCCTGGGCACTCAGGATATGGTTCTGTCCTCTACTGGTCCGATTCCGGATTTTGCCCGGGCAACGGACAACTGGGCGACGCTGGATCTGCCCTATCTGTTTGAAACAGCGGAGGAAGCTTACGCTGTACTGGATGGAGAGATTGGACAGAGCCTTCTGGATGAGTTTGAGGGAACAGGCGTCAAAGGTATCGGATTCTGGGAGAATGGATTCCGTGATCTGACTAATAACAGCAAAGAAATTGCTACTCCGACTGATCTTGCCGGCATGAAGATCCGTACCATGGAGAATGCCGTACATATGGCTACTTACACGGCACTGGGGGCAACACCGACCGCTATGGCATGGGGTGAGATCTTCTCGGCACTCCAGCAGGGTACGGTAGACGGGCAGGAGAACCCGTTGGCAATCATTCTGACGGCTAAGGTTTATGAGGTGCAGAAATATGTCTCCATGATTGATCTGTTTTATAGCCCATGTGTTCTGATGATCAATGAGGATGTTTACAATAACTTCACGGATGATCAAAAAGCTGCGTTTGATAAAGCAGCAGAAGAAGCAAAGGATGCAGAACGGCAGATCTCTCAGGATCTGGTATCAACTGCCCGGGCTGCAATGGAAGCAGAAGGTGTCGTATTCACCGATGTAGACAAAGAAGAATGGAAGGCAGCAGTGCAGAGTGTGTATGATGACGCATCTTTGAAGATTGATCAGGATCTGCTGGCCAAAATTCAGGCTGCAACGGCCAAATAATAAGTCATTATCTTGTAATTTGTATACATGCCCTATGAAAAAACCGGCAGTCACATGGAAGCGATTCTGGAAACTGCCGGTATTTTTCTAAAAAGACAGGGGAAAAGAAACGTAGAGACTATTTGAGAGGGTTAATAATGAAGAGGGTACTTGACGGTTTTTCAAAAGTAATAGAAGTTATATTGGTAATCTTAATGATTGCCATGATGTGTATAGTATTTCTGGCAACAGTCGGACGTTATAGTCAGCTGTTCAGCATTCCTTGGAGTGAGGAATTTGCCAGATATTGCATGATCTGTATTGTTTATCTTGGTTTGATGCTTGCATCCAGAACAGATGCCCATTTTGTAGTAGAAATTATTCCATTGATTTTTGCGAAGAAACCTCGCGTTGTGAAAGCTTTTGGACTGATCAATGCTTTTATTGTAGATGTTTTTGCAATTTTTCTTACTATGCAGGGGTGGAAAGTATCTTCAAAGATGTTAGTAAGGGGAAAACAAAGCCCAATGCTGAGAATTCCGCTGGGAGGCGTATATCTCGTTATTCCGGTGGGTATTGTTCTGATGGCGGTCTTTTTTACAATTAGTGCAGTTCAGAAATTTCAGAATAAAATCGAAGAGAAGGAGGAGAACTAATCATGGGTATGGCTGGTATTTTATTTGGAATTTTGTTTATTAGTTTATTCCTTGGTGTTCCGATCGCAATTTCTCTCGGTGTTGCCACCTCGCTGACAATGATTCTTACCAATAATGCACAGTATCTGGCATCGATTCCTGCCAGAATGTTTACACAGCTTGACAGTTTTACACTGATGGCGGTACCATTCTTCATTCTGGCAGGCAATATTATGGCAGAAGGTGGTATTTCTGATCGACTGATCTCTTTCTTCGAGCTGCTGCTCAAGAGACTTCCTGGACGTCTGTCCTGTATCTGTGTCGTTGCCTCTGGCTTCTTCGGAGCGATTTCCGGATCTAACCCAGCAACGGTAGCTGCCATTGGTGGTATTTGCGCACCGAAGATGATCGAGAAAGGTTACTCTCGTGAGGATGCCGCAGCAATTGCAGCATCTGCAGGTACTCTGGGTGTAGTTATTCCGCCTTCCATTCCGATGGTTACCTATGCTGTTACCGCTTCTGTATCTGTTACAGCCATGTTTGAGGCAGGATGGATTCCGGGCATTATGCTGGTCATTGGCCTGTGTATTGGAAACATGTTCTGGTACAAAAATTGTGACTCTGTAGATAAGACAAAATATCCGTTGAAAGTATATGCAGATCGTTTTGTAAAAGCAATCCTGGCATTACTGATGCCCATTATTATTCTGGGGGGTATCTATGCCGGTATCTTTACTCCGACTGAATCTGCTTCCGTTGCTTGTATCTACGCATTGGTTATCTCTGCATTTGTATTCAGAGAAGTGAACTGGAAGAGCCTTTACAAAATCTTTGTTGATTCTTGCGTAAGTTCTGCAATTGTACTGTTTGTTGTATCCATGTCTGCACCTTTTGGCTGGTTCATGACAACTGAGAATATTCCGACGATCCTGTCCACGACGATTATGTCCGTCTTCACGAATAAGTTTGTCATTCTGTTCGTAATGAACCTGCTGCTGTTGTTCCTTGGATGCTTCCTTGAGACCCAGTCCATTATTCTTCTTGTAACACCGATTTTGCTGCCCATTGCAACTGCACTTGGTGTAAGCCCGATTGCCCTAGGTCTTATCATTATCGTGAATACTTCCATCGGTATGATCACACCACCTATGGCTGTAAATCTTTTTGTGGCAACCGGTGTATGCAAGACGACCATTGGTGCCGTATCGAAGAAAATTGTGAAGTATCTGATTCTGGAGTTCTGCATCCTGCTGCTGTATATGTATGTTCCGATTCTTCTTGGAATCTCGATCTAAATGTACCAGACCAGCGGATTTGTGAATCATGAGATGCTCACTCAGATCGGAAGATATTTTATTCCCTACCAAAGCAGAATGGTATTCCGGGTGTGTATCAACCTGTTTGTTCTTTTGTTTTTTGGATTTATCTGCGTGCTGAAGCTTCTGCCTGCGGCTCTTATGCTGGCTATCGCGATCTTCTTCGTAAGATCGCGAAGCAGGGCACAGAAGCGCTGCATGGAAGCAACAATGCTTCGGCTGAGGGAGTTATCTGACAGTGCCCAGATTCGCTATTCCAGTAAATTTAATAAAAATGAGATTCAGGCGATGAATCATACCACCAACAGCCGTCAAAATATACCTTATGCGGAAATTGTGGAGATGGTTTTAAAGCCGGATCTGTATCTCCTGGTCAGCAGGAAGGGCGAACTGGTATTTGTATTTCGTTCCATGCTGCAGGATGAAAAAGCATTTGTCAGCTTCTTATGCAGTCAGCGGACGAAGGTTAGCCCGCTGCAGAAGCTGAGGCTGAAAATGTTGGTAAAATTAACAACACAAAGATAGTACAGTTAGTACAATTCCTCCGTTTCCCTGCCAGGAGCCATGCCTGACAGGGAATATGTAACTAAAACTTCCCACACCAATAAGGTGTGTTGAACCTTGAAAATTCAATAT
>CAVFMZ010000016.1:0-35737 GCA_963623675.1 Firmicutes bacterium CAG:176
TCCATCTCTGCGAAACTCATAACACCGGTAACTACATTGCTGCGGATCATAAAAGGCGGTACGCAGTAAGTAAATCCACGGTTGATCATGAAATCTCTTGCATAGGAAATCACTGCGGAATGAAGTCTTGCAATATCTCCCATCAGATAATAGAATCCGTTTCCGGCTACTCTTCTGGCGCTGTCCAGATCAATGCCGTTGAAACGCTCCATAATCTCGGTGTGATACGGAATTTCAAAATCCGGAACTACCGGCTCACCGTATCTCTGAACCTCTACGTTCTCAGTATCATTTTTACCGATCGGAACGCTGGGATCAATGATGTTCGGAATAGTCATCATGATCTTGGTAACTTTCTCATCCAGCTCTTTTTCTTTTACAGACAGCTCTTCCAGTTTCTGAGCATCAGCAGCGACCTGTTTCTTTACCTCTTCTGCTTCTTCTTTCTTGCCCTGTGCCATCAGTGCGCCGATCTGCTTGGAAATCTTGTTCTTCTCACTTCTTAACTGGTCAGCTTCCTGCTGTGCAGCTCTTCTCTCTGCATCCAGTGCAATGACCTCATCTACCAGCGGAAGTTTCTGATCCTGGAATTTATTTTTGATATTCTGTTTTACAATATCGGGATTTTCTCTGACAAATTTTAAATCTAACATAATGTCCTCCTGTGTCCTCTTTGAACCTATCTTATTTATATTATCTGCTATTCATCAAGAATGCAAGGTCTTATTCTTCGAAATTTTCCTTATTTACCGCGATTTTCAGGGCTTCCTGCTCTTCCTCTGACATTTCAATGCTGCATTTGCCTCCGGTGATGGCTTTTACATAGGAATAGCAGCCCTCCCGGCTGTACATGGAATTGATCATCACACCATTATTTTCCTTATCTAACAGCGCCAGTGCATAGCTTAATTTTCCACTCATTTCCCGGAATGCATCATATTTCACCAGACCGGTTTTCTGATAGACGTTCTGCAGATTTCTGAAAATAGCCTCGATCTGTTTTTCTTTCTCTTCATTGGATCTTTCCAGTTCCTCAATCCGGTCAAACTGTGCCAGCACCGTCTGTTCCATAGACTCCATATCTTTTCCACTCATGAAACGTTCATAGGTTTTTGTCAGCTTTTTAAATTTTCCGGAAAGCCGGATCTGCATGATCAGTAAAATCAGAATCATCAGCACCAATACTGCCAGGATTCCAACCTTTACATAAAATGGATCAATTCCATAGAATGCCAGATAATTTGAAATCATACCGCTCATCGTAAGTTCTCCTCTGTTATGTTATCTAAATTTCGTATCTTTTTCTTACTTATGTTATCTGATTCAGGCTTATCTCATCATAATTTCCATTAACCGTTCCAGCTCATCCATGGAATAATACTCAATTTCAATCTTGCCTTTTTGATCATTTTTCCGGTTTATGGAAACTTTTGTGCCCAGTGCAGCCTTCATTTTTTCTTCCAGATCCTGAAAAACTGCCTTCTGCTGTGCATTTTCCTCTTTCTTTGCCGGCTTTTCTTTTCCAAGATTCTTTACCAGCTTCTCTACATCACGCACACTGAGCTTTTCGTTGTAGATTTTTGTTGCAGTCTGGAACTGTAACTCTCCATCCTCTATGGCAAGAAGTGCTCTCGCATGTCCGGTGGAAAGCATTCCTTCAATGACCATCTGCTGTACCCGTTCATCCAGCTTGAGCAGACGCATGGAGTTGGTCACTGCCGTTCTGCTCTTAGATACACGCTCCGCCACTTCTTCCTGCTTCAGATTAAATTCTGTGAGCAGCCGTTTGTAAGCAGCTGCCTCTTCAATCGGATTCAGGTTCTCTCTCTGAATATTTTCAATCAGAGAAATCTCTACAATTTCCTGTTCCGTCATATCACGGATCACAACCGGCACTTCTTTTAAGCCTGCCAGCTTGGCCGCACGCCATCTTCTCTCACCGGCAATGATCTCATAGTAATCATCCCGCTTCTGAACAATCAACGGCTGCAGAATACCGAACTGCTTAATGGACTCTGCCAGTTCCTGCAATGCTTCTTCATCAAAATTTTTACGAGGTTGTTCCCGGTTCGGTTCTACCTGATTGATCTTCAGTTTCATCTCAATGGGTTTCTCCACAACCTTTTCTACTACTTTTTCAACAACTTTTACTTTTTTCTCTTTTTCTGCTAATTTTCCGGTATCCGGAATCAGACTATCCAGTCCTTTTCCTAATCCGCCACGTTTTACTGCCATTCTTCTTCTCCTTTGTGAAGTACTTCCTGTGCCAGCAGCCGATAACTCTCCGCACCTGCAGATCTGGTATCATACAGATTAATCGGCAGGCCATGGCTGGGTGCCTCCGCCAGTCTTACATTTCTCGGAATAATCGTTTTGTAAATATTCTGATGCAGATATCCTTTTACGTTTTCTACCACCTGAAGAGACAAATTGGTTCTGGCATCATACATGGTAAATACCACACCTTCAATCTCCAGCTTCGGATTCAGACGATCCTGCACCAGCTCAATGGTATGGATCAGCTGACTTAATCCCTCCAATGCATAATATTCACACTGAATCGGTACTAACACCGTATCCGCTGCTGTTAATGCATTGACTGTCAGCATATTTAAGGAAGGAGGGCAGTCAATAATGATGAAATCATACTTTTTTCTTACCTTATTTAATGCTTTCTTTAAAATATATTCTTTTTCTTCGATTCCAATCAGCTCAATCTCCGCTCCGGCAAGATTTACATTAGAAGCAATCAATGACTGATTTTCTATCTCTGTCTCCACAATGCAGTCTTTAATGCTGCATTCTCCCAGTAACAGGTCATAAACATTATTTTCTACGGCATTTTTATCGATACCGAGTCCGCTTGTGGTATTTCCCTGGGGATCAATATCAACAGTCAGCACTTTCTGACCAAGTTCCGACAGGCAGGCAGATAAATTAATGGATGTTGTGGTCTTTCCTACTCCACCCTTCTGGTTTGCAATCGCAATTATTCGTCCCACGTTGTTCTCCTTTTATACTTTTCCGTCAAATTAGTCTTATTATAGCATAGATATGTTTCACGTGAAACATGATATTCTGTTTTTTATATTTTTTACTATAATTCACAGATGCAAAACCGCAAAGTGACAGGCTATGAAAAGGAACCGCTCGCGCTAAGTCCTCGATCCAGCGGTACTAACCTTCGAATATCGTCTATGACTCATTCTCAGGAAGTACCGGGACTGCGGACGTTCCTTTCATAGGCTGTCACTTCTGCCAATCACATATTGTCCCTTTTGCGTATTCATTTCAATGTTTCACGTGAAACATTACTTTAGAGTTGCCGAAACAGCAGATATGAGATAAAATATACCTATATGGAAAGGAGCGAACATCTTGAAAAACAAGAAACTTACAATATTACTTACTCTGTCTGCTCTACTTAGCAGTTCCCTTGGAACTCTTTTTGCAATAAATAAAGCCATTGAGAAGCTTGCCACCACCAAAGGTCTCCTGGATCATCGAAAAAAAGAGACCTATCACTGGAGATTCGGTGATGTCAGCTACAGTGTATCCGGTGAAGGAAAGCCTGTACTTCTGATTCATGATCTGACGCCGGGAAGTTCTTCCATTGAATGGGCATATCTGGTGCCGGAATTATCAAAAACGAATACGGTTTATCTGATTGACCTTCCGGGATGTGGTTTATCGGAACGTCCTTCCGTCACCTACACCAGTTACATGTACACCCAGCTGGTCAATGACTTCATTCACGACATTATTAAGAAGAGATCTTTTGTTGTTGCCACTGGAAATTCTGCTGCTTTTGTCATTGAGGCCTGCGGCATCAACGAAAAAGCATTTGAAGACCTGATTTTGATTAATCCGAAGAGCATCCGAACGTTCCGGAAAGCTCCGTCCAAACAGACCAAGTCCGCAGTGTTCATTTTGAAGCTGAAAATCATCGGAACGTTCATTTATAACATGGTAACTACCAGGAAAGCCATAGAGAAGACTTTTGAAGATGATTATTTCTATGATAAGGACAAATTTTCCGATGCTTTGGTAGATTATTACTATGAATCCGCTCATTTAGGCGGTCTTTCCGCGAAAAATCTGCATATCAGCCAGATCGGACGCTATACAAATGCTAATATTGTCCGTTCTCTGAAGTCTATCAATAAAAATATTCACATTCTCTGCAGTGCGGAACTTCCTGATATGCACAAAAAGATGAAAGAATACCAGTATTATAACCCGGCCATCGAGGTGGAATATCTGGATTACGTGAAACGGCTTCCCCAGTTGGAAACCCCGGATGAAATTTTGAAGTATTTACAGCTTTATCTTTCTCCAGAAGAATAAAAATGCCCCGCTTCTAATGAAGCGGGGTTTTTGTCGGCATTCCAGCCTTCCTCGGATACTTTTTCGGGCATCCGCCAATTTTTCTGATTCGTACCAGCGAACGATGAATATCAGATCCAGGCAAATCAAAGTTTTCACAGCTTTCTACCTTTCCTCCCAGTAAAAAGACCGCACCTTTTGCATCTTGAAGCTCTTCTTCGATCTCCCCTGACTTATACGGGATAAATTCACCGCCAATTTTCACATAGGGGAGACAATACTCGGACAAAGTAGCCAGATTTGCCACCGCTCTGGAAACACAGAGATCATAAACCTCTCGTTTCAGACCCGGTTTTGCAAAATCTTCCGCTCTTCCATGGATTGTTTCAATATTTTCCAGTCCTGTCTGCCTAATGACCTCATTTAAAAAATCAATACGCTTATTCAGGGAATCCAGCAGCGTTACCTGGATATTGGGAAAAACAATTTTCAAAGGAAGTCCCGGAAAACCTGCTCCGGTACCCACATCAATGAGGTTATCCACCTCATTCATGTTTTTTACCTTCACAATCGACAGACTATCCACAAAATGTTTCTGCACAACCTCTTCAAACTCCGTAATTCCAGTCAGATTCATAAAAGAATTCCACTCTACCAGAAGTTCATAGTACCGATACAGCTGTTCCGCCATCTGATCTGTCAATGTAATATCCAGATGTGCCATTTCCTGTTTGATATAAGCTAATTTTTCTTCCATAGTTATGATTCCTTCTGATGATTTCCTCTATGCTGTTCCAGATAGACAAGAAGTACGGAAATGTCTGCCGGAGATACTCCGGAAATTCTGGATGCCTGACCCACGGATATAGGTTTACATAAAGTTAATTTTTGTACTGCTTCGATCCGAAGACTCTTAATTTCTGCATAATTAATATCTTCCGGCAGTTTTTTGCTCTCCAGTTTCTTAAACTGTTCTACCTGTTTCAACTGACGTTTGATATATCCGTCATATTTAATATCAATTTCAACCTGCTCACAGACATCTTCCGGAAGATTCGGCCATTCCGGATCAATTTCCTGCAGATATTCATATTTCATTTCCGGACGTCTTAAAATTTCCGCCAGTGAAGCAGCTGTTTTCAGTGTGGTGCTCTCATGTTTCTCCAGGAAAGACTGCACTTCTTTGGATCCACCCACCATAGTGCTTTCCAGTCTTTCTTTTTCCTGCTCAATCAGGCTGATTTTCTTGAGCAGCTTTTGATAACGCTGCTCATCAATCAATCCCACCTCATGTCCAAGGGGTGTCAGTCGCTGATCTGCGTTATCCTGTCTGAGCAGCAGACGGTATTCAGACCGGGAAGTCATCATTCGATAAGGTTCGTGGTTTTCCTTAGTTACCAGATCATCAATGAGCACACCAATATATCCCTGGGAACGGTCAATGACAATCTGCTCACGTCCCAATACTTCCAGTGCCGCATTGATTCCGGCTACCAGGCCCTGGCTGGCCGCCTCCTCATATCCGGAACTTCCGTTAAACTGTCCGCCACTGAACAATCCATGAATATTTTTAAACTCCAATGTAGGATACAGCTGTCTTGGATTGATGCAGTCATACTCAATGGCGTAAGCATTTTTCACAATTTTCGCATGCTCAAGTCCGGCAACGGAATGATACATCTCATGCTGCACATCCTCCGGAAGAGAACTGGACATACCGCCCACGTACATCTCATTGGTATAAAGACCTTCCGGCTCAATAAATACCTGATGCCGATTTTTATCTGCAAACCGGACAACCTTATCTTCAATAGAAGGGCAATATCTCGGTCCGGTTCCCTCGATCATTCCGGAATACAGAGGAGAACGATCCAGATTATTCCGGATAATCTCATGGGTCTTCTCGTTGGTATAGGTCAGCCAGCAGGATGCCTGCTCAATCTGCACAGATTCCGGATCCGTTGTAAAGGAGAACGGAACCACTCTCTGATCACCAAACTGCTCTTCCATCTTACTGTAATCAATGGAACGGCTGTCAATTCTCGCCGGCGTTCCGGTTTTAAAGCGATACATCTCAATTCCCAGTTTTTTCAGAGAATCCGTCAGATAATTTGCCGCCTGCAGACCATTGGGACCGGTATAAGTACTCACATCCCCATAAATACAGCGTGCTTTTAAGTAAGTTCCGGTACACAAAACTGCCGCTCTCGCATGGTAAATAGCACCAGAATATAGTCTGACACCCGTGACAGCTCCATTCTCGACCATAATTTCGGTCACTTCTCCCTGCACAATCTGCAGATGATCAGTATTTTCCAGTACCTGACGCATGGCGCGGCTGTATTCTGCCTTATCTGCCTGGGCACGAAGTGAATGGACAGCTGGTCCCTTTGATACATTCAGCATTTTGGACTGAATAAAGGTTTTATCAATGACTTTTCCCATCTCTCCACCCAGTGCATCCAGTTCACGCACCAGATGTCCCTTGGAACTTCCTCCAATATTCGGATTACATGGCATCAGCGCAATGCTGTCTACGCTGATCGTAAAGACAACGGTCTCCAATCCCAGTCTGGCGCAGGCCAGAGCCGCTTCGCATCCGGCATGACCGGCACCTACTACTACTACATCTACATTTTCTTCCAAAAAGGGCATCTTGGTTCCTCCCTATTTACCCATACAAAATTTACTGAAAATCTCATTGACCAGATCTTCACCAACGGATTCACCGATGATCGATCCCAGTGTTTCATAAGCATCCATCAGATCAATAGAGAAAAAGTCTTCCGGCATACCAAGCTCCAGACTTTCCTTTACTTTTTCCAGACTTTCCTTCGCATTTCTCATGGCTGTCTGGTGCCGGATATTAGTCAGATATACCTGATCATTAAAGGAAATATCTCCTGACAAAAACATGGATTCAATAAGATCTGACAGTTCCTCCATTCCTGTTTCTTCTCTTGCAGAAATACATACCGCCGGTTTGGAAAGTTTTTTCTGAATTTCTTCCAGTCCGGTTACTGTAGGAAGATCCGTCTTATTCAGCAGGACAATGACATTTTCATCCTGTAAAAATGAAATAATCTCCTCATCATTTTCATCCAAAAGAGCAGAACTGTCAACCACATACAAAATTAAATCGGCATCCCGTACTGCTTCTTTTGCACGTTCCACACCAATCTTCTCCACCGGATCATCGGTTTTTCGGATTCCGGCCGTATCCACAATATGAAGACTTAATCCTTTTAACTGAATCTGCTCTTCCAGAATATCTCTGGTCGTTCCTGCCATATCTGTTACAATGGCACGATTGCTTCCCACCAGTACATTCATGAGGGATGATTTTCCTGCATTGGGTTTTCCGATAATGACCGTCCGGATTCCTTCTTTTAAAATTCTTCCATTCTGGGAAGAAATCAACAGCTGGTCTGCATTTTTCAGAAGGTTATCCACCTTATCCCCCAGCTTCTGTGTGTATCCATCAAGACTGATGTGCTCCGGATCATCCAGGGCTGACTCTATAAATGCAATTTCATAGAGAATCTCTTCCCTCATTTCCTTAATTTTCTGAAGAAGAGAACCTTTCAGCTGACGAACCGAACTTTTCAGTGCATAGTTATTTTTTGCATCGATCACATCCATAACTGCTTCCGCCTGAGACAGATCAATTCGTCCATTCAAAAACGCGCGCTTTGTAAATTCTCCCGGCTCTGCGGGTCTGGCACCACAGCGGATGGCCAGTTCCAGCACTTTTTTCATGACAAAAACACCGCCATGACAGTCAATTTCCACGGTATCTTCCGCAGTATAACTATGGGGACCTTTCATCAGCAGTACGATCACTTCATCAATAATCTCTTCTCCATCCACAATTGTTCCATAATGAATGGTATAGGATGGCTGTTCTGACAATATTTTTCCTTCTTTGTAGGGTCGAAACATTTTCTCTCCAATGGAAAATGCATCTTCTCCGCTGATTCGGATCACACCAATTCCCGCTCCGGTCATGGGTGTCGCAATTGCCGCAATTGTATCACTTTTATACATGCCATTCACCAAAAAGAGGACGCTTATTCGCGTCCTCCACCCCTTTTGTCTTTGTTTCGATTGTAATTACCGCTGCGTCTTCCCGGTCCGTTGTTGTAACGGCGATACCGGTTATTATCTCTCGGCTGTACTCCTTCTTTCAGAGTAACAACTACTTTACGGAACGGCTCCTCTCCTTCACTGTGTGTTTCCACATAACGGTCATTCTGCAGTGCGGAGTGAATCACTCTTCTCTCGTACGGATTCATTGGCTCCAGTGTTACCGGTTTTCCGGTTCTGCGTACTTTAGAAGCAATATTCTTTGCAAGATTTTCCAGAGTATCTTTTCTTCTCTGACGATAATTCTCCGTATCCACTTTTACACGGATATAATCATCTTCACCTTTATTTACCACCAGGCTTACCAGATACTGAAGGGAATCCAGAGTCTGACCTCTCTTTCCGATCAATACCCCCATATCGTCACCGGCAAGGTCAATATCCAGTGTTCTCTCTTCTTTATTCTCTTCCAGGCTGACAGTTGCCTTCAGATCCATAGCCTCGAGTACATCCATCAGGAATTTTTCTGCACGTTCTGCAGTCTCCAGAACTTTACGTGCACGAATTCTGGCCGGTTTGCTTCCGATTCCAAGGAAACCATTGCTTCCTTTCTCCAGAACCTCATATTCCATTCTGTCAGAAGTTGTCTCCAGTTTAATGGCAGCTTCCATGACAGCATCTTCTACTGTTTTCCCCGTAAACTCTCTGTATTCCATCCCCGGTTCCTCCTCCTTATTTTTTGGCCTTTTCGTTGAACTTGCGAACCATATCTGCTTTGGATGCAAGACTTCCCGGTTTTTCTGCGTTCTTATAATAGTTTGTAGCGGCCTCCATGGCTGCTTTCTTCTCTTCTTCCGTCATTTTCTTAATTCTGCTGTGAGAATCAACGGTACGGGTATCTGCTTTTGCAATGTTTGTAATATTCTGAGGAGGAAGACCTTTCTTCTCGCGAAGACGGTTGTTCTTCTCTACATTTGCTTTCATGATTGCATCAATATCCAGCTTGTCCAGATGTTTATTGATCAGGAACTGCTGAATTCCTCTTACTACTGCACCCATGATCCAGTAAAGTCCCATACCTGCAGGAAGTGATAAACAGAACCATGCAGACATCAGCGGCATCATCATGTTCATGGACTTCATAGTCGCATTCATGGAATCATTCTCATTTCCGGAAGCCGGCTGCGGCATCATGCGAACGTTGAGCCACTGCGTCAGTGCTGCCAGAACCGGAACAAGAATTGCTCCAAATACCATCAGATACTGTCCGGTAGTAAATCCAGATTTGATCATATTCATCGGTGAGTTTGCAATGTTAATCAGAATGAAATCATTCAGATGGCTGATAGACGCATGAGTACTGTCAATCAGTGCCGTCATGTTCGGGAACTGCTCAGCCAGCATATCCCAGGTTGCTTTTCCAGTCTCCTGCAGACGATACAGTACGTCTACAATCGTGTTCATCTGAGTGAAATCTTTTCCAACATATGCGGTCATGGCGCCATTTTTACTCAGCTCCTGCATGAATTCCACACCACCTGCGGTATTCATGATCTCAGTAGCCAGCTCCGTGAACACATCTTTTACACCGGTTACATAAGCCGGTACTCTCATAATAACCTGATACAGAGCGAACAGAATCGGCATCTGGATCAGCAGCTGTACACAGCTTCCGGTCGGTGAAACGCCATACTTGGTATAGACCGCTTTGGTCTCCTCGTTCATAGCCATCATGGACGCTTCGTCTTTTTTATTTGCATACTTCTTCTGAATAGCCTGAATCTCCGGATTCATCTTTGCAGAGAATTTGGAAAATTTCTGCTGCTTAATGGTCAACGGCAGCATCAGAAGATAGATAATAATCGTAAATAAAATAATACATAAACCAATATTCTGGATACCGAATACGCCATCAAGAAAATTAAACAGCGCGTTCATGATCCAGCCAAGGATTCTTGCCACATCCCCAATAATGAATGTACTGTTCTGGGTCAATACAATACCTGTCAAAATAAACCTCCTTCAATTTATGGAACCGGGTCATATCCTCCTTTGGAAAAAGGATTGCACCTCAATATTCTCCATAATGCCAGTAAACCGCCCTTCACCGCTCCGTATTTCTGAATGGCTTCCAGTCCGTATTGGGAGCAGCTTGGTATATAAGGGCATTTCGTGCTTTTTAACGGTGATAAATATTTCTGATAAAATCGAATCAGATAAATCATAATTGTTTTCATACTAATATTCCGTGAAGCTTTCCCAAGTGCCGCAGTGCACTTTCAATATCCTGACAGGTCGTATCCTTTGCACTCTTCCTTGCGATGACTACCATATCCAAACCACTATTGAACATGTCTTCCTGTAGTCGGTAACTTTCCCTGATCAGCCTGGTCACTCTGTGCCTTACTATACTGTTTCCTACCTTTTTGCTGACCGATATTCCAAGCCGGTTACGGCTTGTCTGATTCTCCAGAACGTACATAACAAGATAACGGTTCGCATAAGACTTACCGTTCTTATATACATTCTGGAAATCAGCATTTCGTTTCAATGACTCCGAAAATTTCATTGATACTCCTTATAAAAGCCTAGAAGAAAAGGCCACATATATGCGGCCTACGCTGATAACTGCTTTCTTCCTTTTAATCTTCTAGCTGCTAAAACTTTTCTTCCTCCCGGAGTACTCATTCTTGCTCTGAATCCGTGAACTTTCGCTCTGGAACGTTTCTTCGGCTGAAATGTCATTTTCATATTCGGGCACCTCCTTACTTATTCCAATACTACCATATGTTAAAAAACACTGTCTCAATTATACGCAGACAATCCCGGAAAGTCAAGCAAATCCGGCATTTTTTCTTCATTTAAAAGTTTTCCACATTTTTGTGGATAACTTGTGGATAATTTGTGTATATAACCTCTTTTTCCCCGTTTCGGCTTGATATCTCAGCGAATTTATTGTATTATTTACCTTGAGAGACTAGCCGCTTTGCAGGTGTGAAAAATATGGTTTTTCCAGTTTTCCACACCCTGGCAATTCTTTTTATCAACAACTTGGGAGAAAAGGGATATGGATACACAACTGGAACTATTAACTAAAAAATGGGACGGCATCCTGCAGACCATCCGGCAGGAAAATGACTTATCGAATGTAGCATTCAAAACATGGCTGCTTCCTCTGAAGGTATTCAGAATCGAAGATCATGTTCTGAAAATCACGGCTCCCTTCGAACAGGCTGCTACTTATGTGGAAAACAAATACAAAACCTTTCTCTATGTGGCAGTTGCAGAAGCTATGGGAGAAGAATATGAGATTAAAATTATTACCGAGGATGAAGCATCCAAGGAAAAAGCCTATATTCCCCAGCCGAAGAAAATCCCTGCTCCTGTTCCCATGGATGATCAGAAAACCAATCTGAATCCAAAATATACATTTGATACCTTTGTCATCGGCAGCAACAACCGGTTCGCACATGCGGCATCCGTAGCTGTAGCGGAATCTCCGGGAAAAGAATATAATCCGCTGTTCTTATATGGAGGTGTTGGACTTGGTAAAACCCATCTGATGCACTCCGTGGCCCATTATATTCTTCAGAAAGATCCGACAAAAAAGGTGCTTTATGTAACTTCTGAAGTATTTACCAATGAACTGATTGATTCCATCCGTAACGGAAACAACACCAGTATGACAAAATTCCGTGAAAAATACCGAAATATCGATGTTCTGCTGATTGACGACGTGCAGTTCATTATCGGAAAGGAAAGTACGCAGGAAGAATTTTTCCATACGTTTAACGCACTTCACAGTGCCAACAAGCAGATCATTATCTCCAGTGACCGTCCGCCAAAAGATATGGAAACACTGGAAGCGCGGTTACAGTCCCGCTTTGAATGGGGCCTGATCGCTGATATTTCCTCCCCGGATTATGAGACCAGAATGGCCATTCTCCGTAAAAAAGAGGAACTGGACGGCTACAATATTGATGATGAAGTCATCCGTTATATTGCCACCAATATCAAATCCAACATCCGTGAGCTGGAAGGCGCACTGAACAAACTGGTTGCCCTTTCCAATCTGGAAAAACGGGAGATCAACATCTCCATGGCCGAGGAAGTATTAAAAGACATTATTTCCCCCAACAGCAAACGGGAAGTGACTCCGCAGGTCATCCTGGATGTGGTGGCTGAACATTACGGTGTTTCCTCCAGCGATATTATCGGTGGAAAACGGAATTCCGAAATCGTTGTTCCACGGCAGATTGTCATGTATTTGTGCCGTGAAATCACGGATACTTCCTATAAAGCCATCGGAATTCTCCTTGGAAACCGCGACCATTCCACAATTATCAGTGGTGACAACAAGGTTCGCGACAAACTGGCTTCCGGTGATTCTTCTCTGAAGAGCAACATTGAAACCCTCAAGAAAAAGCTCAGCGCAGGCTGATTTTTCGATCATCTCCTATATAATAGGAAGAAACTCAAATTTTTATTAACATTTTTATGTGAATATCCTGTAGACAACATGTGGAGAAGTGGATCATTTTTTCGAGGCTGTTTATAACTCTCCGTTTCTTCACATGCTTATGTGCAGATTTCCACATTCATTTTTTTGCAAAAAATCCTTTTACCACAGGGCTTGTACGACTTATTCACAAATCCACACCCCCTACGGCTATGAAGACGGATTTACAACCTAAAAACACAGATACACCCACGAAAGGAGTTATACACATGAAATTAATCTGCTCTAAAGCGAATCTCCTGAAAGGAGTTAACATTGTTTCTAAAGCAGTTCCATCTAAAACAACCATGTCCATTCTGGAATGTATTCTTATAGATGCCTCTGCTGGTGAAATTAAATTTACGGCCAACGATATGGAGCTTGGCATTGAGACCATCGTGGAAGGTGAGATTTTAGAAAAAGGTATCATTGCCATTGATGCCAAAGTATTTTCTGAGATCGTTCGAAAGCTTCCGGATAATGAAGTCACCATCGAAAGTGACAGCAATTATCAGATTTCCATTACCTGTGAGAAGGCAAACTTCCATATTTCCGGTAAATCCGGTGAGGATTTTTCCTACCTGCCCTACATTGAGAAAACAGATTTCATTTCTGTTTCCCAGTTCACCTTAAAAGAACTGATCCGTCAGACGATTTTCTCGATCGCTGATAACGACAATAATAAGCTGATGACCGGTGAACTTTTTGAGGTTCATAACAACGAATTTAAAGTCGTATCTCTGGATGGTCACCGCATTTCCATCCGTAAAATCGAATTAAAAGATTCCTATCCGGATCGAAAAGTCATTGTTCCGGGTAAATCTCTGCAGGAAGTCAGCAAAATTTTATCCGGTGAAACTGAAGACGAAGTACGTATTTTCTTTACCGGAAATCACATTGTATTTGAATTTGACAACACAACCGTTGTTTCCCGTCTCATTGAAGGAGATTATTTTAAGATTAACCAGATGCTTTCCAGTGATTATGAGACAAAATTTGTCATCAACAAAAGAGAGATGTTAAGCTGTATCGACCGTGCCACTCTTCTGGTAAAAGAAGGAGATAAAAAGCCGATCGTGTTCCGGATTACAGATGGAAATATGGAGATCAGCATTAACTCCCAGCTTGGTTCCATGAAAGAGGACATTGATATTCAGAAAGAGGGAAAAGACATTCTGATTGGTTTCAATCCGAAGTTCCTCATCGATGCCCTTCGAGTTATTGATGATGAAAATGTGACGATTTACATGGTAAATCCGAAAGCTCCCTGCTATATCAGGGATGAAGAACAGAAGTATATTTACCTGATTCTTCCGGTAAACTTTAATGCTTCAGCAAACTAAGGATGGAAAAACATGCAGGAAATTAAATTAAGAGACGAATATATTAAGCTTGGCCAGGCTTTAAAAGCAGCCGGACTGGTTGGTTCCGGAGTGGATGCCAAACTGGTGATTCAGGACGGACTGGTAAAAGTCAATGGCGAGACGGAAGTTCAGAGAGGAAAAAAACTTTACGATGGGGATACGGTGACCTTTGAGGGAGAGACCATCCGCATTGTGAAGTAGCAGCTGCGCAGTATTATGTTTATAAAATCCATCAGTCTTCAGAATTATCGGAATTATAAAAATTTAAGCCTCGATTTTGATCCGAAGACGAATATTTTCTATGGGGATAATGCTCAGGGAAAGACCAATATTCTGGAAGCAGTCTATGTCAGCGGGACGACCAGATCCCACAAAAGTGCCAAAGACCGGGAACTGATTTATTTCGGGGAAGAGGAAGCCCACATTTGTACCATCATGGAACGGAATGGGCTGGATCACAAGATTGATCTGCATCTGAGAAAAAATAAGACCAAGGGAATTGCCATTGATGGGGTTCCTATCCGAAAGGCCAGTGAACTTTTTGGCCTGGTTCATTTTGTGTTTTTCTCACCGGAAGACCTGTGCATTATAAAGAACGGCCCGTCGGAAAGAAGACGATTTATCGATTCGGAATTATGTCAACTGGATAAAGTGTATCTCCATGAACTGTCCAGTTATAACAAGACCGTTCTGCAGAGAAACAAACTGTTGAAAGAAATTTATTTTCGGCAGGATTACAGAGAGGTACTTGAAATTCTGGATCTACAGCTGATAAAATATGGCAGGGAGATCATTCGGCGGCGTACCGTTTTTGTACAGGAGCTGAATGAGATCATTCACGAGATTCACCAGAAGCTGTCCGGTGGACAGGAACAGATTGTGCTGGGCTATGAGGCCAATGTGCAGGAAGAAGAGCTGGAGCAGAAGCTTCAGAACCATATGGAACGGGATATTCATCTGAAGACCACCACTACGGGGCCTCACAGGGATGACCTTTCCTTTCTGGTGAATGATATTGATATCCGGAGGTTCGGATCTCAGGGGCAGCAGAGAACTGCTGCTCTGTCTTTGAAACTGTCCGAAATTGAGCTGGTAAAGCGCCGTGTCCATGATACACCGGTGCTTCTTCTGGATGATGTATTGTCTGAACTGGACAGCAGCAGGCAAAACTATTTACTAAACAGCATTGAAAATATACAGACATTGATTACCTGTACCGGATTGGACGAGTTTATCAATCATCGTTTTTCGGTCAATAAGATTTATAAAGTCAGCGGTGGAAATGTAACTGTGAAAAATTAACAGGAGGCAGATAGATGAGTATCGAATATGGAGCAGATCAGATTCAGATTTTGGAAGGACTGGAAGCGGTCAGAAAAAGACCGGGTATGTATATCGACGATACTTCCTTCCGCGGCCTTCATCATCTGGTATATGAGATCGTAGATAATTCCATTGATGAGGCGCTGGCAGGGTATTGTACTCATATACAGGTAACCATTCATAAAGACAATTCCATTACGGTGGAAGATGATGGCCGTGGAATTCCTACGGGCATCAATCATAAAGCAGGCAAGCCGGCCGTAGAGGTTGTATTTACGGTGCTGCATGCGGGCGGTAAATTCGGCGGTGGAGGTTATAAGGTATCCGGAGGCCTTCACGGTGTAGGTGCATCGGTTGTAAATGCCCTTTCCGACTGGCTGGAAGTTACCATTTACAGCGAAGGAAAGGTCTACAAACAGCGGTATGAGAGAGGTAAAGTATGTTATCCGCTGAAAGTAGTTGATACCTGCCCGCCGGATAAGACCGGTACATCGGTCAGCTTCCTTCCGGATGAGACCATGTTCGAGGTGACGGAATACGATTTCAAGACACTGCAGACCAGACTGCGTGAAATGGCATTTCTGACCAAAGGCCTTAAAATCACCCTGACAGATGAGCGCGTGGAGCCGGTACTTTCCAAAGTGTATCACTATGAAGGAGGCATCCAGGAGTTTGTACAGTATCTGAATAAGAGCACGACGCCTATTTACGATGACATTATTTACTGTGAGGGCATCAAGGACGGCGTGCAGGTGGAAGTTGCGTTCCAGCACAATGATTCTTATTCTGAGAACTGCTACAGCTTTGTAAATAATATCAATACCCATGAAGGCGGAACCCACCTGACTGGATTTAAAAATGCCCTGACCAGGACATTTAATGACTATGCAAGAAAAAATAAACTTCTGAAAGATACGGAGAGCAATCTTTCCGGAGAGGATATCCGTGAGGGACTGACGGCCATTATCAGCGTCAAGATCAGTGAGCCTCAGTTCGGAGGACAGACCAAGCACAGTCTTGGAAATACCGAGGCGAAGAGTGCGGTAGACGGCATTGTATCCGAGCGTCTGACGGTCTATCTGGAGCAGAATCCGCAGGTGGCTAAATTGATCCTTGATAAGTCTATCCTGGCACAGAGAGCCCGTGACGCGGCCAGAAAGGCAAGAGATCTGACCAGAAGAAAATCTGCCCTTGATACCTTTGCCCTGCCGGGAAAACTGGCAGACTGTTCCGATAAAGATCCGGTAAACTGTGAGATCTACATCGTAGAGGGAGATTCCGCAGGTGGTTCTGCGAAGACGGCCCGTAACCGGAATACTCAGGCAATCCTGCCCCTTCGCGGTAAAATTCTGAATGTGGAGAAAGCACGCCTTGACCGTATCTACGGAAATGAAGAGATCAAATCCATGATCACGGCATTTGGTACAGGTATCCATGAAGACTTTGATATTTCCAAACTGCGGTATCACAAGATTATCATCATGACCGATGCCGATGTGGATGGCGCCCATATCAGTACCCTGCTTCTGACTTTCCTGTACCGGTTCATGCCGGAGCTGATCCGTCAGGGGTATGTGTATCTGGCACAGCCGCCGCTGTACAAGGTAGAGAAGAACAAAAAGGTATGGTATGCCTACAGTGATGAAGAACTGAATGATATTCTGACAGAGATCGGCCGTGATCAGAATAATAAGATCCAGCGTTATAAAGGTCTGGGCGAGATGGATGCAGAGCAGCTCTGGGAGACCACCATGGATCCGGAGCGCCGGATACTTTTAAGAGTAACCATGAACGAGGAGCAGACCTCTGAAATCGATCTTACCTTTACGACCCTGATGGGAGATAAAGTAGAGCCCCGAAAAGAATTCATCGAGGCCAATGCCAAGTACGTAAAGAATCTGGATATATAATGGTGGCTCTGAATAGTTACGTAATTTCAAGATGGGGATTTGATGATGGAAGATAATATTTTTGATAAAATTCATGAAGTAGACTTGAAAGAGACCATGGAGACCTCTTACATTGATTATGCAATGAGTGTCATCGCGTCCAGAGCGCTTCCTGATGTCAGGGACGGTTTGAAACCGGTACAGCGCCGTGTGCTCTACTCCATGATTGAACTGAACAATGGACCGGATAAGCCGCACAGAAAGTGTGCACGTATCGTCGGCGATACCATGGGTAAATATCATCCCCATGGAGACAGCTCCATTTATGGAGCTCTGGTTAATATGGCGCAGGAGTGGTCTACCCGTTATCCGCTGGTAGACGGTCACGGAAACTTTGGCTCCGTGGACGGCGACGGCGCAGCTGCCATGCGTTATACGGAGGCACGTTTAAGCAAGATTTCCATGGAGATGCTGGCAGACATTAACAAAGACACCGTCGATTTTGTACCGAACTTTGATGAGACGGAGAAAGAGCCTTCCGTGCTGCCGTCCAGATATCCGAACCTTCTGGCAAACGGAACTTCCGGTATTGCTGTTGGTATGGCAACCAATATTCCTCCGCATAACCTGCGGGAGATCATTGGTGCAGTTGTAAAGATTATTGATAACCGTATTGAAGAAGACCGAGAGACCAGCATCGATGAGGTACTGGATATTGTAAAGGGACCGGATTTCCCGACGGGTGCAGAGATCCTGGGTACTGCTGGCATTAACGAAGCTTACCGGACAGGCCGTGGTAAGATCCGTGTGCGTTCTGTGAGCAATATTGAGGCGATGCCCAATGGCAAGAACCGGATTGTAGTTACAGAGATCCCGTACATGGTCAATAAGGCCCGCCTGATCGAGAAGATTGCGGAGCTGGTAAAAGATAAGAGAATTGACGGCATTACCCATATTGCGGATGAATCCAGCCGTGAGGGTATGAGAATCAATATCGAACTCCGGAAAGACGTCAATCCAAATGTGATTTTAAATCAGCTGTATAAACATACCCAGCTGCAGGATACCTTCGGTGTCATCATGCTGGCGCTGGTGAATAATGAGCCGAGAGTTTTAAACCTTCTGGAGATGCTGCAGTATTATCTGGCACACCAGGAAGATGTGGTAACGAGAAGAACCAAATACGAACTGAATAAAGCAGAAGAGCGCGCCCATATTTTAAAAGGACTGCTCATTGCCCTGGATAACATTGACCGTGTGATCCAGATTATCCGTGGTTCCCAGACGGTTCAGATTGCAAAAGCTTCCCTGATCGAGGAGTTTGCACTGGATGATGTACAGGCACAGGCCATTGTTGATATGCGTCTGCGTACACTGACAGGTCTGGAACGCGACAAGATTGAGAAAGAATATGAAGACCTGATGGCACGGATTGACTACTTAAAAGGCATTCTGGCAGACGAGAAGAAGCTGCTCGGCGTCATCCGTGAAGAGATTATGATGATCTCTGATAAATACGGAGACGACCGCAGAACGAAGATTGGATATGATGAGTTCGACCTGAGCATGGAAGATCTGATTCCGGTCAGTGATTCTGTCATCACCATGACCCATCTTGGATATATCAAACGAATGACGGTAGATAATTTCCGCAGCCAGAACCGAGGTGGTAAGGGAATTAAGGGAATGCAGACGCTGGATGAGGATTTCATTGAAGAAATCTTTATGACTACGACGCATCATTACCTGATGTTCTTTACAAACTTTGGCCGTGCATACCGGATGAAGGCATACGAGATTCCGGAGGCAGGAAGAACCGCAAGAGGAACGGCCATCATCAACCTTCTGCAGCTGCAGCCGGGTGAGAAGATTTCTGCCGTGATTCCGGTAAAAGAATGGGATGAAAATAATTATCTCATCATGGCTACCAGAGACGGTATTGTAAAGAAGACGAAGATGCAGGATTACTCCAATATCCGTAAGACCGGACTGCTGGCAATCAGCCTCCGGGAGGGGGATGAACTCATTGAAGTGAAGATCACCGACGGCAATGATGATGTAATTCTGATTACGAAGAATGGTATGAGTATCCGCTTCCATGAGACGGATGTACGTACCACGGGACGTGTTTCCATGGGTGTCATTGGTATGAATCTGGATGAGGATGATGAAGTGGTTGCCATGCAGCTTGACCGTCAGGGCGAATATCTTCTGATCGTCTCTGAAAATGGATACGGCAAGAGAACCTTAACCTCTGAATTCCATGTACAGAACCGTGGCGGTAAAGGTCTGAAGTGTTATAAGATCATGGATAAGACCGGATCTGTCATCGGTGCAAAGGCTGTCAATGACGGTGATGAGATTATGATGATTACCAATGAAGGCATTGTCATCCGTACCGGTTGTGATGAGATCTCGCTTCTCAAGAGAATCACGGCAGGTGTGAAATTGATGGATATTAAAGCAGAAGAAGGCATTAAGGTAGCCAATATTGCAAAAGTAAGACAGGAAGTTTCCCAGGATTCCGATCAGGAAGAAGACGAGGAACAGGAACAGTAGTATGCTGCTAAGGAAATGCTGATTTAATCAGCATTTCCTTGGAAAAAATCCGTTGTAAAACGATTAACTCTATGCTGTTACAAAATCAAGTGCAGATATGAAGTCGACCACATCTGCTATTATCACTTTCGAAAGCTCAATTCGAGCAACATTCCCGATGATGAATAAAACTGGATATGGAGGGACATAACAAACTTCTGGAGGTGAAATGGGCTATACATAAAAATGTGAAATTTTTGTGTCCTGATTTGTACGATTTATACAAAAAAGTGTAAAATTTTGGAAAAAGGTAGAAAAAAATGGAAAATAGTAGTAATTTAAAAGAGACTATATTCACGGAAAATAAGGACATATAATAAAAATCAAATAAACGTCACGCGTGTGATTTAAAATAAAATTTAAGTGAAAAAGATATGTTTTGGAAAAAGAAAGTAAACAACCATGATGAAATGGCAGAAGGTGATCTTAGACGGCTTGGCCGTGCAGATCTTATAGAGATCATCTATCAGCTTCAGAAGGAACCGGATGCAGATGTCGGGATTCTTTCAAAGGAGCAGGTGCAAGGTGAACGGGAGAAGTTACGGGCCGGCAGAGAATACAGAAGAACGATTATCCGGGTTCTGGAGGTTCTGGTAGTGACTGCCGCAGTCTCTGTCCTGCTGGCCACCATGTTCTTTCCGGTGCTCAGCGTATCGGGAGTCAGCATGGAGCCTACTCTGGAAAATGGACAGGTCATTGTCTTGGAAAAGACATCGAAGTTCAAGACCGGTGATCTGATTGCATTTTATTATCAGAATAAAATATTGCTGAAAAGAGTGATCGGAAATGCCGGTGACAATATTGACATCGATGAGGAAGGCAATGTCTATGTCAATGAGGTAAAATTGGACGAACCCTATCTGAAGGAAAAAGCCCTGGGCGAATGCGACATTACATTTCCTTATCAGGTCCCGGACGGCAAAATATTTGTCATGGGGGATCACCGATCTAAATCCATTGACAGCCGCAGCAAGCTGGTGGGCTGCGTATCCGAAGAACAGGTTGTTGGCAAAGTCGCCCTGCGGCTGTGGCCATTGAATCGTATAGGATTCCTGAAGTAGCGAAGAGAGGGAGCAATATGAGGGATATATTAAAAGAGTTTACGGAAAAAAGAAAAAATATGAAAGCGAAAAATAAACCGGTCAGAATCGCTACGACCCTTGGAGCACTGGCCGTGGCTGCTTTGGTTATGTGGGGCCTCATGGTTCCCGGCATCGCTATGGGAGATGACGATAACCAGGCAGATGAAGTTACAATAGAGCTGGCAGATGAAAGTGAAACGGGCGAAGTGATAGAAGAGACAGATCCGGAAGATACCTCTGAATATACGGGGGGGGGTATGGATGCTGGAAGTGACAGTTCTGATGCTGCCAATACTTCCGATGCTTCCAATAATTCAAATACTTCTGATAATCAAGATAAAACTGCAGGTGGAGATACGTCTGTAGATAATACAAATAGTAGTGATAATGAAAACCAGAAAACTACAGATGCTTCTGCAAATACCAACGGAAATGCACAGGAAACGGAAGATAATTCCGCAGATTCCAATGGAAGTTCACAGGAGAATAATAATCAAAATTCTATAGATAGTTCTAATTCTGATAGTTCCGATACGATTGATCAAAATTCAGGGAACAATTCCGAAAATAATTTATTCGTGGATACTGGCGAAATCAAGGAAGCAGACACAATAACTGCTGAAAGCAGTTTGTTAAGCGATGAAATTACGGAAGAAGATAATATCGCAGTAGTTGATGATACGGACGATATTCATGAAGGGGTAACTGTAACAGTATCATCGAAGAAAATTGACGGCATTGAAGGTGACGGAAGCATAGGGGGAAACGGACAAACATTAAAGGTAAATGTCACTTCTAATTCATCCAGTGCCGATCAAGAAGAAGAAAAGAAGATAAAACTGGTAATTTCTGCACTTCCGGAAGGAGTTACGTTAGCAGGCTTTAATGCAAGCGGAGAAATGGTAGTAGAATATGAAACAAGCAGCGGAAAAATGTCCATAACTCTTAGAATAGAAGAAGGGAAAAACGGAGAGAAATACGTCACATATGAACAACCTGCAGGTTCGACGATAAACTTCGAGCTGACATTCAATTCTACAAACGGAACGATGGAAAAAGAATCAACCGTAACTGTGACTCCTAACATAGAAGATAAGAAGGAAGGTCAGGATACATGTTCTGATCCGGTTACACTGAATTGGACCGGTGAAAATAAATGGGATAAACTGCAAAAAACAGTAGATAAGACGGAAATTAATGTTACGAAAGATGATGCAAAAAAAGATCAATTAGGAGAAATCCTTACTTATACCATCTCTGCTGAACAGCACAACGGAGATCAGAATACTGATACCGGTGCAATCTGGACAAAAGAAGTGCAATTGACAGACACGTTGACACTGCCGGAGGGAATGAAGTTCACTGACGGAACCAAAATCAGCGACGACAAAACTGAAATTGTAGATGCAGATGGAAGTACGATTTTCTCTTTCACAGGCTTACCAAATTATGCTGAAGTAACAAATCTTACAATTAATGGAAATACTGTCACATATGAGATAGTGGTTAAGAATCCTTATATAAAAGATGGTGTCCCGACGCAGGAAATGGAAAACATATCCTTAAAATGTCAATTAAATACCTCCAAGGTTCTGATAAAGGAGAATTACACATCCCAAGAGCAGGCTTCAGCTGATAAGATCAAAAATAAGGTTGAGATTAACACATCAGCTTATAAAGGCAATGATACCTATCAAGCTACTAAAGAGGCAGAGACTATTCCAAAACTGAATAATGATTTTACAATCACCAAGACAGCGGATAAAGAAGAAGTAAAACCAGGAGATGCGATTAAGTATACGATTGCGATTAATAACACTGGAAATCTGCCCCTGTCAGAGGATAAAGAAGTGACAGATACACTTCCGGATTATCTCGTTTTGACGGAAGAACAGAAAACATCACTTAAAAATAATGGTGCAACTGTTTCAACTAAAAATGGTAAAACGACAATTAAGTGGAAACCGGGAAAAATTGCTGTAGGTGATACTAAAAGTCTTGAATTTAGCGTAAATGTAGCGTCAGCAGAAGAAATGAAAAAAGTGAGTGATAATACTCCGATCAAAAACAAAGCTACATATTCTGATTCTGAAGCTGAATCAACGATAACCTACAAAAAGCCGAAGCTGGAAATAAAAAAAAGTAATAATAAAAATAATCAAACTTTAAAAAATGGAGATATTATCACCTATACCATTACCATTGAAAATCAGGAAAATATAGAAACCGCCGCTCAGACAATAGAAGATATTCTGCAGAAGGGACTAATCTTCCAGAATATGGTAGATAAAAATGGTAACACGATTGCCTTAAATGAAGGCAAGTTTTATGCAGAATCAAGCAGTGAAAAAAATAAACATGAAGTTACGTTGACAGAAAATGGTCAGAACCTTACCTGGAACCTTGGTACCCTGGCTCCAAACGAAAAGGTGACGATATACTATACCTGTAAAGTTGACACGGATCAGTTAGATTCTGGTGTTACAACGATTAAAAATACTGCAAAGAGCACTACCACAGGAGAAAAATCCGAAGAAAATAAAAATGATGTAGAAAATGCAATATCCATAGATAAGAAAGTGGATGGTACAAAAGAAGATACCTATAAAAATGGTGATAGCATTGATTACAGCATTACGATCAAAAATGCAGATGGAGATGCAGCCAGTACAGCAACAGATCTGATTCTGAAAGATGAGCTTCCGGCTGGATTAGTTCCGGTTTATGAATTGTATTCATTGAATGATACAAGTAAAGATTTCAAAAAAGGTGAAGTAACCGCGGAGTATCTGACAGAAATAGAAGAAACCTTTGAAGCGTATGTGAAGAATCTTAACGATTGGACGGAACGTTATACGATCATTGATGATGAGGCAGTTCGTGTAACTAAACAACATGGAAGTGCAGATCTTCGTTCGGTTACATTGGAATGGTATGTTGGTTCTATGGCTTCAGGAAAAAGTATAGAGAAAAAATACCAGGTTAAATTATGTATGTCGGACTCTCAGATAGAAACGGGAAAAGAAGTTACATATAAAAATACTGCAACCATTAAAAATATAAGTGATTCAGAAGAAATTAAAGGAAAAGATAACAGTGGAACGATCATATTGGAAAAACAAGTGAAAGGTTCACTGAAATATGATAATTTAACAGATGCTCAAAAAGAAGCTATTAAATTTGAAATCACTTGTAAAAATCCAGCATATTCGAAGGAGGTAAAGCTTTCAGAATTTACAAGAAAAGACAGTGAAAAAGCTACCTACACATTATCAAAATTACCTTATGGTACCTATACCATAACAGAGACTGGATATGATGGCACGGAATTTGAAGGATATCAGGATACTATTACTATAGAAGGTGGAGATAACGGGAAATTTACGGGTTCAAGTAAAAATGTAACTATTTCTGAAAGCTCCAAAGCAACTGCAGAGATCAAAATAAAAAATGAGTATGCAACTACCGATAGTCCATCGGTGGATATTCAGAAAAGTGTGTGGGCTATAGAAGATGTGTACTTTAATTATGGCAGTCAGCAATCAAACATAATTAGCAGTAAATCTATATTCGATAAAAGTAGTCATACTGGAGATGAGGATGGTATTTATGTAATCTATAATATTTCAGTTATGAATACTGGGGATAAGGATGTTCATATCAGTAAGATTGTAGATGAACTTCCGGATGGGCTTACATATGTCGGAATGAAAGCTGATTTGTACACCTATAATGTATCATCATTTACTCAAGAAATTAATACAGATCAGTGGGCGGTGGATACAGCAACAAGTCTTGCTGGAAATGATGTGCTAAACAATATAAAAATAACGAAAGAAGACAGTGAATCATCATCTGTTACATTTAAAGTGGGCAATAAAGATAAGGGCATTTACCTCGCCAAAGGAAAAGCCCTCTCATTCTTTATTATGTGCAAGGTAGATTCAAATGTTGATATCGACAAGTCCTTGACGAATACAGCAAAACTGATCGTGGACAAGACTGTGGAATACAAGGAATATGGATGCGTCACGATGAAAGGTACAGGTCATGATGATAAGCAGAACAATGGTGATGCGAATGAGGTAATTGATAAGGAAAACACCAGAGAAATTTCTTCTTCTGTAACTATTAAGCCGACAAAATCTATCGTGCCTGGAATCACGAAGACGGCCATAGGTTATATTGGCACTGGTCAGGCAGAATCAACTATGACTGAATTTAAGGATGAAAATAAGAAAAACAGTATATCCCCTCAGTCAACAATAAAGTGGGAGATCGAACTCATTAATGATGGTACAGTACCTATCACAGAATACAGTATTACTGATACTGTGGATACTCCATTCCATATTCTGACGCAGAGTGAAGCAGAAGGTACATTGAAGATAACAAGTCCGTTTAGACTGCAAATAGGTGATAATGATCCGGTAGATTTAAGTAATAAAGTATGGAGCACTGTTACAGATGATGAAAAGCAGAGATTTACCGTATCCATAGGTCCAGACAATAATCTGACCATACCGGTTGGCGGCAAGGCAATACTGACGGTATATACAAAAAATGATACGTTTTCTACAGGTATTTATAAAAATGAGGCTATTTTTACTCCGGTAGTACAGGAAGATGTGAAATTCGATGGCGATAGTGTAGTAGATGGAGAATTGGTGAAGGATTCTTCAGGTAAATACACGGGCGTGAAAGCATCGGACAGTGTCTATGCTCTTGGAGATTATGGTTCCTTCTCATGGAAATCAATTACAGAAAAAAATGATGAGACAAATTATGGAGTTGGTTACGAATCGCATAATTACATTACGATAGATGGTGAAACATCAAAAGACGTTATATACACCAACAATATTGAAAATGTAAGTAAAAATCCATTCCGAAATCTGGTGATCATGGATTTGATGCCATATGAAGGCGATACCGGTGTTTTAAATCAAAATGAAAGAGGCAGCCAGTTCTCGGTAACATTTAGTAATAATCTGAAAATTTATGATAAGTCTTCAGAGAGTGATTTGAATCCAACAGAAGTGAGAGGTTACAATGTTTACTTTTCCTCCGAAACTTCATTTACGGATGATGAAATGCAAGGAAAATTAGATATATCTGTATGGCATGATACATGGCAGAATGGCGATAAATCCTTCTGTGTGGTATTGCCTGAAGATTATTCATTAAATACTTCACACATTTTAACCTTACAATATGAGGGAATAATTGGAGAGGATGCAAGTCCGGGAGAGATTGCATGGAACAGCTTTGGATATTGTTATAAGGCACAGATCGACAGTATTGGAAAAGTACTTCGTGCAGAGCCTCCAAAGGTCGGTGTCATGATCAAGAAACAATCCACCATCCGTAAGGAAGTTGTGGATAGTGAGGGTACTTCGCAGCCCTATGATGTGAATAAGATGTTCACGTTTACGATCTACAAAGGTGAGGATGCATCGGGTGATTCGCTGGGAAGCTTCCAGATCTGCCAGGGTGGTTTTGTTAATCTGCATGAACTGAAAAATGTTGATGGAAATCCAATCACACTGCAGTCCGGACAAACTTACACGGTGATAGAGACGGATACAAATGGATGCAACTTTGTCGGTGTGGGTAAGGAAGGTGAAGAACCATCAAATGAAAATACGTACACCTTTACTTATAGCACTGGTGAGGCTATCACGATTGTATTCAAAAACAAAATGTCATCTTATATCCTTCCGTCCACGGGAGGAGTGGGAGTTGCACGGTACTTTGCGGGCGGTGCACTTCTGATGAGCATTACAGCTTTGCTTTACGGATGTCTGTGGAGGCGCAGAAGGGAAAGGAGGTTCAGATAGGCCTCCTCCCCGGCACTGGCCGGAGATGTCTGATGAAATAGTAACAAAGAAAGATCGGGGGCTTTTGACCTCGATATTATTACAAGAAGAAATGAGGAAAAACTGATGAAAAAACTAAGAAAAATGTTAGCTTTGCTCCTCTCATTGACCATGATACTGGCAATGGGACTGAGCGTATCGGCTGATGGAGATGGCGGTACATCTTCATCTACTTATAGTATAACGATTACTAATGCAACAGAGGGACATACCTATTCCGCATATCAGATCTTTAAAGGAAATCTGTCGACCAATGAAAATGAAGAAAAAGTGTTGTCCAATATCAAATGGGGTAACGGTGTTGATACTGATAAGAGTGTTGATGGAAAGACTTTGATTGATGCAATTCAAAATATTGAAGTAGACTCTGTACAAAAATTTGAAGGATGTTCAGATGCGAAGTCTGTGGCAGAGGCTTTGAAAAGTGCAGATACAGCAACTGTCGATGCCTTCGCAGCAGTGGTTGCAAATTATACTTCTTCTTCGGCACAAGGAACTGCTGGTAGACCAAGTGAAGGAAAATATACTATTAATGGTCTTGAAGCCGGATATTATCTGGTAAAAGACGAGCTTTCATCTGATAAAAAGGATGATGCTGTATCTAAGTTCATGCTGCAGGTTGTAGGCGATACTAAAGTTGCCCCGAAATCCTCCGTTCCGTCAGTAGAGAAGAAGGTAAAGGAGAAGAATGACTCTACAGGTGATACTACCGATTGGCAGGATGCAGCGGACTATGATATCGGTGATGAAGTACCGTTCCGGCTGACCGGAACCATGCCAAACACACTGGAAGATTATACTACCTATTCCTATACCTTTAATGATACCCTGTCAAAGGGACTGAAATTTAATAAAAATTCTGTAAAAGTATATTTAAATAGTGTTGATGAGAGCCATCTAATAGATGCAACGGAATATACTGTATCAGAAGCGAGTCCAGTTTCAGGTGGAGATGGCGCGACAGCTTTTAGCGTGTCCTTTAGTAATGTGAAAAATATCATAGATTTGATTGAGGATAGTAAGATTATTGTAGAGTACACCGCAACCTTGAATGGAGATGCAGTCATCGGTGCTAACGGCAACCCGAACAAGGTATCTCTGACCTACTCTAACAACCCGAATGCTGGTGGAGATGGTAGCAAGGGAACTACTCCGGAAGATATGGTCATCGTATTCACTTATAAGTTGACGGTCAACAAGGTAGGTGAAGATGGAGAAGCGGCTCTTACAGGCGCAGGATTTACGTTGTACAAAAAATACAATACTGCACCGGCAGGCAAACCGGTAGATCCAAATGAGAATGAATATTATGCGGTGAAAACTATAAATTCAACAGATGACAGTCCTATATCAATCTTCGAATTCAGGGGTCTTGATGCTGGTGACTACAAACTGGTGGAGACTCAGGTTCCGACAGGATACAATAAAGCGGAAGATATAAAATTCAAGGTAGAAGCTACTTATGATAATAGTGGTGAGGATCCGAAACTTACAAACCTTGTTATCAAAAATACTGACAATACCATTATTAGTGAAGATGGTGGCTCATTTAGTGTCACAACGACGTTTGTTAATATTTCCACCACCATCCAGAACTTCAAAGGTTCCGTCCTTCCGTCCACAGGTGGTATCGGTACAACCATCTTCTATGTGATTGGCGGCATCCTTATGGTAGGTGCAGGAGTACTCCTCATCTCCAGAAAACGTACTGACAGATAATGGAGTTGTTCAGAGCAGATCGAAGCACTTGCTGCTGAATAGTTACCATACAACCAAGGCCGGGGAGGTCATCTCCCCGGCTATGAAAAGAGATAAGACAGCTTCAGGGAGAACTTTATGAAAAAGAACAAAACCAATATCCTCTTATTCATTATATTTCTCGTAGGGTTCTCCGTGATGCTGTATCCGTCTTTCAGTGACTATTGGAATTCCAGAGTACAGTCGAGAGCCATCGCTTCCTATAATCATGACGTGCAGAAGACTGACAACCGCACCCATGCCAGATTATTTCGGGAGGCGGATGAGTATAATCAGGAACTCCTTGCTCTGCAAAAACCTTTTGAGCATTATCAGGAGCTGGAAGGGTACGAGGAAAATCTGGATATTTCCGGTACGGGTATCATGGGATATCTGACGATTGACAGGATTCATGTGGAACTGCCGATTTATCATGGTACTTCCGAGGGGGTATTGCAGATCGGTGTGGGACATCTGGAAGGCTCCAGTCTGCCGGTGGGCGGGATCGGTACCCATGTGGTACTGTCGGCTCACAGAGGACTTCCCTCAGCAAAATTATTTTCCAACCTGGATGAGCTGGAGGAGGGGGATACCTTTCAGATCACGGTATTAAACCGGGTACTCACCTATCAGGTGGATCAGCTTCACATTATTGAACCGGATGATCTTGAGGATTTGAAGATGGATCCGGAGAAGGATTATTGTACCCTGATGACCTGCACTCCCTACGGAGTCAATACCCATCGGCTGGTGGTGCGTGGTGTGCGGGTGGATGGCGATGCAGAGGTGAATGTACCTGCAGATGCATATCAGGTATCACAAAATATGGTGGCAGTGGCAGATATGATCGTCATTACCATTTTCCTTCTGGCAATTACCTTGATCATCAGGGCAGTAAAAGCAAAAAAAGGACGGTAGTGGAACAGCCATGGGCAGATGGAAAAAGCTGCTTCCGAATCTTCTGCTGGGGCTGATATTTCTGGTGGGACTTGGAATCTTTACCTATCCCACAGTGTCTGACCAATGGAACAGGTATCATCAGAGTAAGGCCATTGCTTCTTATGAGAAGCAGGTGGAGCACACCTCGCAGGAAAATTTTGATGATGCGTGGGCAGAAGCAAAAGCATACAATGAAACAATTACAGAAAATACATTTCAGGGCGGCTCCTTTTCCCAGGAGGAGATCAATCTCCAGGATACACCGTATTGGCAGGCATTGAATCTGGGGGGCAATGGATTGATGGGGTATCTCTCTGTTCCAAAGATCGACCAGAAGCTGCCGATTTATCATGGCACCTCCGATGGGGTACTGCAGATTGCGGCAGGGCACCTGATGGGAACAAAGCTTCCCATCGGCGGTGAGGGCAATCACAGTGTACTGGCAGCCCACAGGGGGCTTCCCAGTGCAAAATTATTCAGTGATCTGGATCAGATGGAAATCGGAGACAAATTTTATATCCATGTACTGGATCAGACACTGGCCTACGAGGTGGATCAGATCCTGCCTATGGTTGATAAGGATGATATAGAAGCATTGACCGAGGATATGAGAAATATCGAAGGGGAGGATCATGTGACTTTATTTACCTGTACGCCCTATGGAGTCAACAGTCACAGACTTCTGGTCCGCGGTGTGCGGACTGCCTACTATGGAGAGGACAGCGAGAAGGTGAGCGACGAGACTATGCTGGAATCGATTCAGGATTACTATCAGTTATATGGATTGTTTGCAGCGTCGGTAGTGATCGTGGTGGTAAGCTTTATACAGATCTTTCTGAGAAAGAGACACAGCAGACGGGAGATGTCCGGGGAGGAAGAAGAATGAATAGAAGGAAAAAAAGATATTTAGCGGGTATTCTGACAGCCGCACTGTGTGTGACGGTATGGAAGATGCCGTCTTTGTATGCGGCGCCGGCAATTGATCCGGACAGGTCCGGATCTTTGACGGTTAGTATTGATCCCGCGACTGAATACGGAGCGGATCTTGCAGCGGCAGAGTTTGAAGTGGATCTATATAAGGTAGCGGATATGTCAGCGACAGGGGTGTTCAAGTCTACGGATGATTTTGCAGCTCTTAAGATAGAGGATATCCCTTCCGGAGAAGAGGACTGGGAGAAAACAGCAGCGGATGCTAAAGCGATCGTAGAAGCGTCCGAAAATACAGAGGGACAGGCATCCCTTCAGCCTGCGGCTACATTGCAGGTGATAAATGGAACCGCGACAGCAGAGAATTTATCTCATGGTCTCTATCTGGTGCTGGCAGAGGAAGCCGTAACAGCCGGTTCGATTTATCGTTTTAATCCTTATTTGATTTCGGTGCCGGATAATCTTTATTATCAGACCGGGGATACAAAGGATGATGAGTGGATCTATGATGTGACCACATCCCTGAAGCCGGAACAAAGCCCCCGTTACGGCAGGTTGGAAATTGTGAAGACGCTTCAGGATTATAATACTTCTCTTGGAAATGTAACATTTGTTTTCCAGGTGGAAGGAAAGGATGAGGATGGAAACGTGGTCTACAGTAACGTGGCTTCTACTACCTTTGGGGCAGCCGGTACAAAGACAGCAGTACTGGAACAGATTCCTGTGGGGGCAGAGCTTACGGTTACGGAGGTATACAGCGGAGCCAGCTATAAGCTTACGTCGGATGAGGTAAAGACCGGAACCATGGCTGCAGATGAGACATTACAGGTGGAGTTTAGCAACACCTATGACGATGAGTTGAAACCCGGTTATGGGGTGACGAATCATTTTTCCTATGATGAGGAAAATGGATGGAAGTGGGAGCAGCTCACGGATAATACACAGAGTGTGGCAGAGTAAGGAGGACCTGAGATGATGAAAGATAAACGGATACGGACCTTCTGTCTGGGAGCGGCTGCCATGCTTCTGGTGGGAAGTCTGTCAATCCCGGAGGCTATGGCATATTTTACCACTTATGTGAGAGCAGAAGGCGGTTATGAGATTACGTTAGGTTCCAAAACGGATATCCATGAGGATGTCAGTGATATGACCAAGGAAATTACAATAGAAAATACAGGAAAATCGGAGTGTTATGCCAGAGTCAGGGTATTCTGCGGAAGCCAGATTGAGATTGCATATGAGGCAGAGGAAGGCTGGAGGCAGCAGGGGGACGGCTATTGGTATTATGACACGATTCTTCCGGCCGGAGGAGTGAGCACCGCTTTGCATGCGAAGATCAAGCTCCCGTCTGAGGATTATAAGGACAGCTTTAATGTGATTGTTGTTCAGGAATGTACACCGGTATTGTATAAAGAAGACGGTACGCCCTATGGGGACTGGAGTGCCGTGGTGGATACGAAGACGGACATCGGTGTGAAAGAGGAGGCAGGATCATGAAGAAGAGAAAGCGTCTGATGGGAAGCAGGACAGGTACCATGCTTCTGGCAGGAGCTGCGGTGGTACTGCTTCTGACCGGGGGTGTGGGTACCACGAGAGCCGCACTGACCTATTACAGTGAAAATTATACAGCCCAGATGGAACTGAAGAATATCGGTGTGACCCTGGTGGAGACTTCTGCCCAGGGCACGAAGGATATCAGCAACAGGGATTATACCGGTACCGGTGATGAATGGAATGAAACCACAGGAGAGCTCCTGACAGATATGCTGAAGGAGTCCGGGGACAAGCTGAAGCTGGGACAGGCCTATACGGAGGAGTTGTCGGTGAGAAATACAGGCACCATTGATGAATATGTAAGGGTGCGTATTTATAAGAGCTGGACAGACCCCGATGGCGGAAAGAATACTTCCCTGTCGCCTTCTCTTATTGCGCTGCATCTGACAGAGAATGGCTGGATTCTGGACGAGGCTTCTTCGACAGAGGAGCGGACAGTGCTCTACTGGCCGAAGATTTTGAAGACGGGTGCATCTACGGCAGCTCTTTGTGATACTCTGACCATTGATTCTTCTATTGCCAATAAGGTGACAAAGGAGACCGTGACGGAGAATGGAGTGACACAGACGACAACCGCTTTTAAATATGATGGCGTAAAGTTCCACCTGCAGGCAGAAGTAGATGCGGTACAGACCCATAATGCGGCAGATGCCATTAAGAGTGCCTGGGGTGTGGATGTGAATGTGGCTGACGATGGTTCCATCAGCCTGAAGTGATGGTGAGGAGGAATGTGGAATGAATAGAAAAATAGTTGCACCGGTTCTCGCATTGCTTCTTGCGGTGACACCGGTTACGGTTCATGCACAGGATTATATGGGAAAGGATGGCTGGACGGTCACCTTCGATGGGAAGAGCATGACCAGTACCTTTAAAAATGCAGAGATCGATGATGCAGTCTATGCCCTGGAACCGGGGGATACGGTGGAGCTTCATCTGTCCCTGACCAATGGAGACAGTAACAGCTCTGACTGGTATATGACAAATGAGGTACTGAACAGTCTGGAGGATGCCAAGAGTGTGGCAGAGGGAGGAGCTTATACCTATGTTCTGACCTATATCCGGCCGGACGGTACGAAGAATGTACTCTATGACAGTACACAGGTAGGCGGCGAGACGAAAAGTGCCAGTGGACAGGGACTTCATCAGGCTACCAGTTCCTTGAAGAATTACTTCTATCTGGATCAGCTGGAAGCCGGAAAATCCGGACAGATCATCCTGAAGGTAGGGTTAGAGGGTGAGACCCAGGGAAATGCTTATCAGAATACACTGGCGAAGCTTCAGATGAATTTTGCAGTAGAGAAGAGAACGGGGCATTCGGACAGCAAAAAAAATAATAATTCCTCTGAAAATTCCAACGGCGGCGGATCCTCCGACGGTGGAAATGGAGTGCAAAGTCTCATTTCTTCGGTTCTTCCTACCGGATATGTACAGACCGGAGACCAGAGCCCGATCCTTTTCTACACGGTACTGGCACTGGCAGCAGGGCTTGTATGTGCGGGAGCCGCTTTTTACAGTATGCGCCAGCAGAAGAAAAAAGAGACCGACGAAACACAGGAGGAGGACTAAGATGGACGTTCGTAAGATCTGTAAAAGAGCACTCCTGGCTGTGTGTGCAGCTGCACTGTTTGCGGCACCTGGCAGTCTTCAGGTGGCACATGCCGAGAAGGGTGGCAATGAAGCCGCCTATACCTATACGATTACCCTTTATGCAGGAAAAGAGGGCACCATCCATGGCCAGAGCCGGGTGGAAATCACGGGAAAGGCCTATGGGGAGCAGGTGAATCTGGGGGATTATCTGCCCCAGGTAAGACTGAATGATTCTTCCAAATACTATGTAAAAGGCATTCGTGAAAGCGGAAAGGATAACAGCACAGCCGTGAGCAATCCGGCATTTTCAGTGGAAAGCGACAGGGAATATGTGGTTGCCTACGGAATCCGCGGCAATATGACGACGTATACAGTGAATTACCAGGATATATCCGGTAATGCACTGCTTCCTAGTGCAACCTTCGACGGGGCAGTCGGAGACCGGGCGGTGGTGGCTTACCGCTATGTGGACGGATACCGTCCCCAGGCTTATAATCTGACGAAGACGCTGAGCAGCAATGCGGCGGAGAATGTACTGACCTTCGTTTATACAAAGATCAGCAGCGGCTCCGGTGGAAGCTCGACGGAAACGGATACGACAATTAATCATATCACCACTGACGAGACCGACAACACGAATCATACTACGGACCGCACGGACGTCAGAAAGCACAGCTCCGGAAAACAAAGGACAGAGGAGGAAGAGGCGACGACAGATACTTCTGCCATTGACACTTCAGCTGGGGAGTCTGACGCAGGAGCCGGCACCGACGGCAATACGGTCAGCCGTCCGAAGACGAAGACAGAGGAACAGACGGAAGAAAATACGGAAGAGGAAACGCAGGACCTGGTTGACCTGGATGATGGAGGAGTGCCGTTATTTAACACAGAACTCTCTGAGAAGATCATAGGAAATCTCTGGTTCCTGGCACCTGTTCTTTGTGCAGTGATCGTGGCTTTAATTCTCTTCCTTCTGTTCAGAAAGAAGAAAAAGGATAACGAGAAAGACAATGAGCAGCAGGACGAATAAGAGATCCGAAAAATATTCAGAAGCAGCAATGTTGTGCAATCTTACAGGAGGGTTACTACTGTGCGTAGTAATCCTTCTGTGTGCGTTGCTGACAGCTCCCCGGTTCGCAGGATGTCAGATATATCATGTGGTGAGCGGCAGCATGGAGCCCGCGCTCCCTACAGGAAGTCTGGTATATGTGAAGGCAGCAGAAGCGGCAGATATACAGGAGAATGAGGTGATCGCTTATTACAGCGATACAGACAGCGGAGCCATTATCACTCACCGGGTTGTGAAGAACCAGGTAGTCTCCGGGCGCTTTATCACAAAAGGAGATGCCAACGAGCAGGAAGATCCCATGCCGGTGTCATACGATCGGCTGATGGGAAAGGTGGTATTCTCCCTCCCGAAGCTTGGCAGAATCCTCGCCATTATGACCGAACCTTCCGGCAAGATTGCCGCCGCCTGCCTCGTGCTGGCCGCAGTGCTCCTGCGGGTGACCGCCGAGCGGCTGGAACGGAGTAATCGTGAAAAAAATTTTTGAAAAAAATATAAAATACTATTGACAATATTCTAAACCATGGATATAATATACAATGCGTCGCGAAATGAGGCGCGGAGAAATACTCAAGTGGCTGAAGAGGCGCCCCTGCTAAGGGTGTAGGTCGGGTGACCGGCGCGAGGGTTCAAATCCCTCTTTCTCCGTTTTCTTTCATCAAAATAACAGCTTGAAAATGAATTAAAAAATTTAAAAAAGTTGTTGACAAGATGAAAGAGATATGATAAGATAGTCAAGTCGTCGCGAGAGAGTGATCGACAGAGACAAGCAATGAACCTTGATAATTAAATAGTGCTTTAAAGATCTTCGAAAATTCTTTTTGAAAATTTTTAAACGAACAGCTTTAACTTATATAAGTCAAAAGCAACCTAAAAAACAGT
>CAVFMZ010000017.1:0-35251 GCA_963623675.1 Firmicutes bacterium CAG:176
AATCGGAATTTCATGATAGTAATCTTTTTTCTGAATGACATTCTTCAGGAAAAACAGAGAATGAATGGTCATAAAGAAAAATCCCAGCACCAGCGCAAATGCGGTGATCGAATAAGGCAGATGAAGGGTCTGGCTCCTTCTGGTCCATGCCTGAATACAATATCCGGTTCCCAGGATAAATGTCAGACCGCAAATGAAGACCAACAGGGATGTTACAAACACACTCAAGATTGCCTGTACCTTTTCAGGAAGGAGTTTTACCAACAGGTCAATTGCCCCATGTCCAAATCGTTTGTAAAGGGAACTTCCACCCACAAAAATAATGTAGGCATAACAAATATAAGATATTTCATCAAAGGCGGCACTGCTTTTACTTATCGCCAACCGCCCGATTACATTTCCAATTACACAGAATGTCATAATAATCAATGCTGTTCCGGAAATGATTTCCTCAAAATTCACATATATTTTTTTCAGCATCACGTATTCCTCCAGTCTCTCTAGGAAGATGGATGCTCTTCCGGAACCAGACCGGTTCCGGAAGGCAACTCATTCTATTTTATGGTTCTTACTCTCCGCGAATTTCAGTAAGTGCTGCATTTGCCTCATCCATCAGTTCCTGAGACCATCCATGAACCTCGAATACCTGCTGTGCTGCTGCTTTCATTGCATCAATATCCACATCTCTGTTGACAGTAACACCATTGTCATCCACCATAGACTGCAGAACCTCTTCTTCCTCTGCTGCTACCATTTCTGTACAGTATTTAGAGAAATCCTGTGCATCCTTTACAAGAATTTCCTGCAGATCTGCGTCCAGACTGTCAAAAATCTTTGCATTCATAGCCAGACCGTTTGCTGCATAAAAATGATTGGTAATATTAATATACGGGCAAACCTCATCAATAGAATTTGCTTTCAGGGAGCCGATCGGGTTTTCTACACAGTCAACCACACCCTGCTGCAGCGCTGTATAAGTCTCCGAGAAGGAAATGGTTGCCGGATTTGCACCCCAAGCCTGAGCCAGTTCCAGCTGTGTTGCCTGGTTCGGCATACGGAAGTTCAATCCCTTCAGATCATCCGGGGAATAAATTGCTTTCTTTGACATAATCTGTCTGGATCCATAATATGCATTCATTCCATCCAGAACCATGATACCTGCTTCTTTACACTCAGCCTGAAGTTTTTTTGCAAAATCAGTTTCTGCGAATTTTGCAATTTCTTCATATGAATTGAAGAAATAAGGATTGAAAAGAATCGAATAATCTGCATAGTACGGCTCGAGAAGGGCCGGATCCGTGTAATTCATAATGTATGCACCATTGTAAATCTGCTCATTGATCTCATCATCATCCCCCATGATGCCATCTGCATACTCTTCAATTACAATACGTCCATCTGTATCTTCTGTTACTGCTTCTGCAAATTTCTGCAGTGCTTCTGTTGCTGCACATCCTGACGGGTCTGTATGACAAAGCTTAATGGTAATTGCTTTGCCTGAACCGGTACTTGCAGTATCAGAGCTTCCTGAAGAATCAGAAGAACCGCCACATGCGGTCAGACTTGACGCCATTGCCATTGTCAAAAGGATCGCCATCGCTTTTCTTTTCATAAGAATCTACCTCCACTTTTCCTGAAACCCTTTAAATTGACTTTTTAAAGCATTCCTCTAAATCCCCAAATAATTTTCTATACATTTCATATCCATCTTCATAAACAGCTTTATTATCCGCATTGGGAAGGGTTCTCTTCTTCACCTGCACCATGCTCTCTGCTGCTTCATTCAGATTCTTAAAAATCCCCGTTGCTTTTCCAGCTAAAATTGCTGCTCCTAACGATGCAGCCTCTACAGAATTCACCGTTTCCAGAGGAATCTGGCAAATATCTGATTTAATCTGGTTCCATACATCACTCTTGGAACCGCCGTCCAGTGAGCGGATCTCTTTTACATCAATTCCCATGTCCGAAAGGGAATCAATATTTCGTTTTACAATATATCCCAGAGACTCCATGACAGATCTCATGAAATGTGCCCTGGTATGCTGCAACGTGAAGCCAAACCATACACCCTTTGCTTTTGCATTCACATCCGGCGCATTGGAACCTGCCAGATGCGGAAGCATAACCAGTCCATCAGAACCTGCCGGAACTTTGCTTACTTCTTTGCTGATCATATTATAGGCATCATCGAGCCCCAACTCCTGTGCCTGCATTTCAATCTGACAGAACTTATCACGGAACCATCTTAAGGTCATACCACCATTAGTAAAAGTATGAATCATATAGGTATCCGCATTTGCAAAATAGTGAAGCGGCATTCTCCGGTTCGGGTCAAATACCGGTCTTGCCACCGGTGCACAGATCGCAAGTGCTGCTCCAATGGTCTCAGAAAACATTCCCTCATGGGTATTTCCTGCTCCGATTGCTCCGGCTGCCTGATCCAGTGCTCCTGTACATACCGTAAGATTCTTTAAAAGCCCCAGTTCTTCTGCAACTTCCGGAATAATCGTTCCAACCACTTCACCGGATTCATATACCGGTGCTAGCTGGCCTTCCTGAATACCCAGGCATTCCAACATCTCCGGCCAGTATTCTTTTTTGATGATATCCCAATAGGTGGAAGAGCATACCAGAGAACCTTCCGTTGCAAACTTTCCGGTCATACGGTAGATAAAGTAATCCTCGATCAGCAGGAATTTCGCAGTTTTTGCAAATACTTCCGGCTCATGGTTCTTCACCCAGAGAATCTTAGATGCCGGCCAGCACGGTTCAAAGCTCACCTGTCCGGTTACTTTGTAGCAGGTCTCATCTCCGAATTTTTCTTTGAAGAACTCTGCCTCCTCCTGTGCCCGGTTGTCCATCCATACAATTGCATTTCTCAGATCTTTACCATCTTTATCCAGGAAGAAAATCGTCTCGCCCTGTGCGGAAATCGCCAGTGCTGCTTCATCCTCCTCGCTCATGGGATGTTTTGCTTTCAGATCTGCAACCGCATGTTTAAATGCATTCCAGTATACTTCTCCCTCTTCCTCCACGTAGTTTACCTGAGGAGTGATGAGGGCATATTCCTGAGTGGATACTGCCAGGAGTTTCCCGGCAGTATCAAAGACTGCGGCCTTCAATGCGGTTGTGCCAATATCCAGTCCAATCAGTAATTTCATATTATTTCACCATGCTCTTCATCTTGCCACCGACATTGCTCCAGTAATCTTTCAGAATGTCAAATTCGTCGCCGATACAGAAGTCTTTTACGCCAAGCTCTTTGTAGTACTCAGCATCTTCTACATTGTAAAGCTCTACTCTCGGACGAACGCCGTTAGCGATTGCGACTTCGATGCAATGTTTCTCAGCTGCTTTCCACTCTGCTTTATGCTCTGCGGAGTTGCAGCCAATGCTCATGCAGTAGTCAGACGGTCCGAACTGGATCATATCTACACCCTGAACTTTACAGATGTTCTCGATATCATCTACTGCAGATTTTTTCTCGATCATGAATGCTTTTACAACTCTTGCATTCATCTCTACATATTCCATCTGAGACGGTTCCGGATTATATCCAAGCCATCTTCCGTTCGGATAGCCAAAACGTCCGTTATATTTCGGAGTCTCCGGAATGGTCAGGTAGATGGTCTCTTTTACCTGCTCCGCATTCTGATGGTCAGTGAAAAGGATTGCCTGGAATCCCATAGCCATTGCTTTCTGAGCCATGTATGCACGGTTCTGGAAATCAACCTTCAGCATAGAACCAACGCCCTGATTCTCGCATGCTCTTACCAGATCTTCCAGTTCTCTCATGTTATAAGGAACATACTCTGCAAGAAACTCCAGATAATCGAAGCTTCCGGATGCTGCAGCAGCCTCTGCGGTAGTTCCCCACGGACTCCAGATACGGGTGTTCACCATCGGGGTTCCCTCGTTAATAAGTTTTCTGATTTTGTTCTCCATTGTTACCATAATAAGTACCCTCCTGAAAATATAATTTATTGATAACTGTCCAGAGCCAACCTCCAAAATGCTTTGCATTTCGTCGGTGTGGCGTATCCGCCAAGCTTTTCTCCTGCTTTCACCAGGTCATCCACCAATGTTTCCGGAAGGACAATGCCTTCTTTTTCATTGATCTGTTTGCATCCGTACTCAATCTCACCCGGATATTTGGCAGCTCCCATTCCTTCCTTCATCGGAAGTGCATGAAGTCTGTCGATGTACTCTTCTGCATTCTTCTGGAACTCATCGAGATCACGGAATGCTGAAATGTTAAAGCACCCAAAACACTGACTGGATAACTCCGGCGTATCTGCCAGATCCTGATTATTGATATCCGGTGAAAGCACTCCACCTGAAAGCAGCGTTGCAAATAATTCCACTACCAGCGCAATGCCGAATCCTTTATGACCTGCCATGGTAGTCATCATGTAGCAGTCCTTTACACTGGTGGTGTCATTTCCGTCTTTGTCAAGCATCCATCCATGGGAATCTCTTTTCCACGTTTCTCCATGTCTTTGCATTTGCCCATGGCTACCAGACTGGTCGCCATATCTACACAAAATTCCGGATACTTCTCGCCTGCCTTGAAGGCAAATGCGAACGGGTTATTTCCCATGAACGGTTCTTTCGCTCCGGGAGGTCCCATGGTCAGGTCTGTGGTAGAGCAGGCGAATCCAATCATGTCATCACCAGCCAGCTTTAATGCCCAGTGAGCGCCCATTCCAAAATGGTTACTGTTCTTCACCACTACCATGCTGATCAGATTCTTCTGTGCCTTTTCTCTGCAAAGAGCAACTGCTTTTTCTCCAACCAGTGCCCCAAGTCCTCCCTGAGCATCAATCACAGCGGTATTGGCGGTTTCTTTTATAATTGGATAAGTACTTGTTTTAGAAGCACCGCCTCCCTGAATCTTCTCCAGATAGGGAATGGTACGAAGAACTCCATGACTGTGAACATTTCTGAGATCTGCATGAACCAGAAGTTCTGCAATGGAAGCTGCTTCGTTGTTTTTCAGTCCTGCCGCTTCAAAAATTGCAGTTGTAAATTTTTTCAATGCTTCAGGCTGAACGCAATAATTCTGCATGTCTGATGCTCTCCTTTCTTATCTTTTCATTTGATGGTTTTATATTATCAGTTAATTGTTTCTTTCACCATTCATGTGCTTGTCCTGTGAATTTCCAATCTTGTCATTGTCATCTTTTCCATTCAGCATCAGAGCCACAAACATGAGAATACATCCGGCTATTTTCCGGAAGCTTAACTGTTCGCCCTGGAACAGAACCGAGAATATCATTGCAAATACTGCTTCCATGGAAAGCATAACGGATGCCGTCTCCGGTCTGAGATGCTGTTGTCCCAAAAACTGCAGTAGGAATCCGAAGGTCGTACTGAAAATGCCAAGATAGATAATCGGAAGCACCATCTGTAAATTCCATGCCGCCTGCTGAGTCGCTCCTCCCAATATCAGCCCCGATATCAGTTGAACCGTTCCTGCATACAGCGCCGCAAACAATACCTGGAATGTCATCAGTTCTACTGCACTGTGTTTTTTGCCAAATGCATCAATAGCAAGGATATGGGCTGCAAATCCAAAGCTGCCGACCAGAGCTACCAGATCTCCTTTTCCTATCTGCAGATTTCCATTTAATGTAAGCAGAAGAAGTCCTGTTACAGCCAGCAGAGCCGGAAGCAGATTTCCTTTTCCGCTTTTCTTACAGATCCACTTCACCAAAGGCACCAGCACCACATAAAGCGAACTGATAAATCCTACCTTTCCGGCCGTAGTATCCGCAAACCCCAGCGCACCTGTCTGAAAGATCTGACTGCCATACAGCAATGCTCCCAGAATTGCTCCACTTATAACCAGGTCTTTATCGATTTTTTTCAGATGCCGATGAAATCCCAGCAGCATCACCGCAGAAGCGAGGACATATCTCCATGTCATCAGCATCCGAAACGGTACTGTAGTCAGGGCATCACGAATCACCACAAATGCCATTCCCCAGATGATTGTTGCCAGTAATATTTCCGCTCTTCCTGTCATTTCTTTTTTCATATTCCACCTTCTCTTTAGCAAAAAAGACAATCAGCATCATGCCAATTGTCTTTTCTGCACAGCTATTCTGTTTACTGACAGATTCTATTTTAATGTCTCAGGATTTACCACATTATACGGCTTTTCTCCTTTGAGAACCCCGGTAATTCCGGCCAGTGCCTCTTTGCACATTCCAAGTCTTGCTTTCATGGTCAGGCTGGCAATATGCGGTGTCAATGTTACATTATCAAGCTTCAGAAGATCCGGATTTACATTCGGCTCATCCTCAAATACATCCAGTGCAGCACCTTTGATTACATGATTTTTCAATGCATCTGCAAGGGACTGCTCATCTACAATCTTGCCTCTTGCACAGTTTACGAAGTATGCAGTCGGCTTCATTTTCTTAAAGGTTTCTGCATTGAAGAGATGATGATTTTCCGGAATGTACGGCATATGAAGAGAAATGCAGTCTGCATTTTTAAGGACTTCATCAAACTCCATATAAGTAACACCGAACTCTTCCTCTACTTCCGGTTTTGCACGGAATTTATCATAGTAAATAACATTCATTCCAAAGCCCTGAGCTTTGCGGCAGACACGTTTTCCAATTCTTCCAAATCCAAGAATTCCCAGAGTAGCTCCCTCTATCTGTGTATCACAGTCAGAGAAATTCGGGCTTTTCCAGATAACAGCTCTTACTTCTTTATCGTAACGAGCAACACCTCTCATGGCAGCCATAATCAGGGTAACTGCATGCTCTGCAGTTGCTTCTGTTACCTGGGTTGGAGTATTTACAACCGGAAGTCCTACCTGCGTTGCATATTTCCAGTCAATGTTATCATAACCAACACCGAAGTTTGCAATTACTTTCAGATTCTTTGCTTTGTCAATAATCTTCTGGTCACCATCATTGTCCAGAATGAAGTAGCCGTCGTAATCTTCCACCATATTGTAAGCTTCATCATAGGTAAATGCATGTTTCTCCGCAGACGGAACGGTAAACTCAAATTCTCCCTCATACGGTTTCAGGCACTCCTCCGGAACCCATTCTGAAATCAGTATTTTTTTCATGTTTTTGTCCTCCTTGTTTTGCATCATATTGTGCTGTTTTGCACAGCCGTTATCTCCAACCTTCTGACGCTATTATAGAAACAAAATCCTTTTTCGTCTATATTTCCGTTTGCCATGGACATTTCTTATCTTGTCATTCAAATTTTCTCACGATTTCTGTCTATTCTCTTTTCCTATTTTTAGAATCTATATTTCTTATCTTGCGATCTTCCTCGTCAACTAATTGACAGCATTTCTTTCTGCCAGTAAAATAAAACCAAATAAAAAAAGAGGAGGATTATATTTCGATGAGTGACGCTGTATTTTTATCACAGTCCAGCCTGTTTGAAGGCGATTACCACTGTATTCTTCACAATCCCAAAAATGAATTTACTTCTGTGCTTCATTATCACGATTTCTATGAAGTAGTCATCTATCTCGGAAATGCCGGTGTCTTCCTGATTGAAGGCTCTGAATATCTGGTTCGCCGTGGCGACATTGTCCTGATCGACATGTTTAAACCTCACACCTTAATTTCCAATAAGAACAGCTACTACGAACGGTTCAGTGTCGACATTAATCTGAATCTATTGATTGCTTACAGCACATCCAGATCCAATCTGCTGGATATTTTCCACAAATGCAGTTCCCGACATCCCATTTATCACCTGAATGAGCCGGAACTTCAGAAATATCTGCATCTTATGGATGAGTTCTCCAAAATAGATCTCACCAAAGGACAGGATATTCTGGAAAAAGCACTGGTACATCAGATGCTTTCCTATATTTACAGCGACTGCTACTCGGGCGAGCATGCTGATGCTACAGATACAATTCTCCTTTTGTAATAGCCTCTGTCAATGCATTTCCCCAGCAGTCCGGAGTCTCAAATACAATGGTTTCTCCCGATTTCATCGTATAAGCTCCTGTCAGTGTCTCATCATAATAAGGAGTGGTATATTTAATTCTCTCCATCTCGTACCTCCTGTGTTTTTCGGACTTCTTTTCCGAATCGTTAACTGAATTATAGTAATTTCTTCCCGTTTTCGATATAAAAATCATTTTAAATTGTATATATTTATCTTGATTTTTTTGTAATAGTCTGTATTAAAAATATTTCAATATTTTTATAAGGATATGAGTTTTCTGTAATTGGTTTTTTCCATACATTTATCATTTTATTTTTAATTCTTATAAAAATATTACAGTAAAAAAATCTCTTCGCTATTTTATTGACAACTCTCACAATCAAAAACTCAGGAAAGGATGAATATAAAATGAAATTAGATGTGACTTCCAGCCAGTTGGAACGAATCGAAGGATTAACTGCCGAATTTCCTTATGTGCTTCACCGTCTTCACCCTTCTGAAATCAGCACTCCCTGGCACTGGCATGAAGAGCTGGAATTTGTTTACGTAGTTCAGGGTTCTTTAACCGTACACACAACAACCAAAGATTATATCTTTCATGGTACAGAGGGTTTCTTCACCAATACCAATATCTTAAGTTCCATGGAACCAATTACGGAATGTATCGCCGAAGCCCATTTGCTTAACAAAATTTTATTGAGCGGATATTTCCGAAGTATTTTCGAAACAAAATATATCAATCCTATTTTGAATAATAAAAATATTGAAATTGTAGAATTGCGCGGAACAACGCAGGAAGAAAAGAATATCCTTGACCGTCTTCGCCAGGCTCCCTGGATTCCAAAAAATCTTGGATATGAGTTTCAAATCAGAAATCTTTTTTCAGAAATCTGGATGAATTTATACCAGGAATTGGAAAACCGGCAGATTCATAAGGAATCTCCTTCTTCCGTTGAAAGAGACCGGCTTTTAAATATGCTTGCATACATTCAGAAAAACTATAACAGAAAAATCAGTCTGGAAGAAATTGCATGTGCTGCTTCATTGAGCAAGAGTATGTGTTTGCATTGTTTCCAAAATACTATCCATAAAACACCTTTTAAATATCTGGAAGAATATCGGATCGATAAAGCCAAGCATCAGCTGACTACAACCAATCTCTCCGTCACAGCGATTGCATTTAATAATGGATTTTCCAGCAGCGCTTATTTCGGAAAAGTATTTCGGGAAGTAACAGGCTTTACACCCGTACAATTTCGGAATCAGAAGAGATAGCTGCATAAAAATAAGACCTTTGTAGATCTAATCACTCACATCTACAAAGGTCCTTCTTTACATCCTCATATCCACCAGTTTTTCCGCGATCTGTAAATCACTTGCTCCGACACATGTCTGCAGTATATCTGCTATCTTCTGAATGTAATCTAATGGCATATCCAGTAACTCCGCCGTTTCTTCCGGGGTTCTTTGCTTCTTTTCCAGCTGTAACCTTACAATTCGAACCGTTACACTTTCCATTCCTTTTTTGATTCGGATCGCCTTCTACATAACGATATCCAAGAAGATCTACGCCGCAGGCACCTGCTTCTTTGTATTTCTCAGCCTGTTTCAGCATCAGATCGCAGCTTCCTTCCAGAATGGACGGGCTCTGGGATACGAGACCTACAAACGGATAATATTTCAGATTGGTTGTTTTTACATACTCTGCTACGGAATCATAGAAAAGAGTTCCCAGCAGGCAGTCAAATCCACACTCTACAGCCAGTTTCGCGCCTCTCATGCACTCTTCTTCAGAGTAAGTAACAACTTCCAGGAAAGTAGTCTTTCCAGCAGCTTTCATCAGGCCGCACAGTTCTTTCATTTTCTCTGGCTCAAGACCTACATCTTTGAATCCCCAGTTGGTAACCGGCAGATCTTTGTTCTCCTCAAAGATCTCTTTTGCGTCCTTTACGGTTACATCATTGTGTGTCAGCATGACAATCAGTTTTTCGAGCATTTTGCTATACCTCCATTGTGTTTGAATATATTGCGCCGTTCTCTCCGGCTTTCTATGGATATTATAGAAAATGCCCTTTTCAAAGTCGATTAAGGGGATTGCCTTCGACATTGCCTATTTTGTGGTTCCTGCTTTACGTTTTTTGTGCTATACTAATATAGGTTTTTCGACAATTTTCGGCCATTCGGCCACTATGGAGGCATTTGTTATGAGTAATCTGATTTTCAGCCTGAATTCTACCATGCCAGTCTTCTTTGTCATGGTGATCGGCTATTTTCTGGGGCAGAAAAAATTTCTTTCAAAAGATTTCTGCAGTGTAGCGGATAAACTGGTCTTCCGCGTCGGACTTCCGGCCATGCTGTTCTGCGATATGACATCCATTGATCTGACAGAAAGCTTTAACGGTGGATTTGTCCTGTTCTGTTTTGTTTCAACAGCAGTTTTTATCAGCACAATCTGGATTCTGGCACGCATCTTTCTGAAGGATAAAAGTATTACCGGTGAATTTGTCCAGGCATGCTACCGCAGCAGCGCAGCAATCCTGGGGGTGGCATTTGTCCAGAATATCTATGGCACTTCCGGAATGGCACCGCTCATGATTCTCGGCAGTGTACCGCTCTTTAATATTTTTGCAGTATTAATTCTTACGATTGAAAATCCATCCCACAAAGGAAAGATAGAGCCAAAATCTATTCTGCGCAGTCTGATTACCAATCCTATTCTGGACGGTATCCTGATCGGTACGATTTATAATCTGCTGCCCATCGGGCTTCCCACCATACTTCAGAAGACCTGCAGCACACTTGGAAGTCTGACTACACCGCTGGCACTGATCTCCATCGGAGCTTCCTTTGAGGGAACAAAAGCAATTAAAAAGCTGAAGCCAACCATCGCAGCTACCTTCTGCAAGCTGATGCTTTTGAATCTGATCTTTATCCCACTGGCCATCTTCTGTGGTTTCCGCGGACAGGAACTGATCGCCCTGCTGATTATGCTTGGCAGTCCCACCACACCGGCATCTTATGTCATGTCCAAAAATATGGGACACGACGGCACACTCTCTGCCAGCTGTGTTGCCGCCACCACACTGTTCTCCGCTATTACCATGACATTGTGGATCTACATCTTAAGTGCCGGCGGATTTCTGGCATAAAGAAATCCGGGAAACCATATCAAATGATTTCCCGGATCTTTTTATGTTTTTTTATTTTGCCATACGTACAATCTCTTCTGCCCGGTTCAGAGCTTCCGTAATGTTCGCACAGAAATTCTCTTCTCCAACCAGTTCAATAAATCCGTCCTTCTCCATGACATGTCTCGGCTGTTCGTTAACATGGGAAAATACCAGCGCAATACCCTTTGACTCGCAGTATTTGGTCAGGTTATGAAGGGCATTCATGGCGGTGCTGTCCAGAGCCGGAACTGCACGCATACGGAATACCACGCACTTGGTAAAATCTTTTACTACAATATGCTCAATCGCGCTTGCCGCACCGAAGAACAGCGGTCCGGTGATCTCGTATACGCGGATCTGTTTGGACAGTTTCTGAAGATGTTCATCCACCATTCTGGAATCATCATCTGTATAGATCCAGCTGTCAATATGTGTCTCGTCACTCATCCGTTTAATGAAGAGGAGGCATGCCAGAATCATACCCACCTCAATGGCCACTACCAGGTCAAAGAGAACCGTCAGTACAAAGGTAACGACCAGCACGATAATATCACTCTTCGGAGCCGTCTCCACCAGATGCTTGAACGTTCTCCACTGGCACATATTATAGGCAACGATAAACAGAATTGCCGCAATGGTCGGCATGGGAATCATACCGGCATAAGGCATCAGCACCACCAGAACGATGACCAGTGTAATGGAATGTACCATTCCTGCCACCGGAGTACGGCCGCCGTTTTTGATATTGGCTGCTGTTCTTGCAATTGCTCCCGTTGCCGGGATACCGCCGAACAGGGCAGATGCAATATTTCCGGCTCCCTGCGCTACAAGCTCCATGTCAGAGCGGTGTTTCCCGTTGATCATACCGTCTGCCACCACACAGGAAAGCAGAGATTCAATGGCTGCCAGCACCGCAATGGTAAATGCATTGGGCACGGCTGCCTCGATGGTTTTAAGGTCAAATGCCGGAAGATGGAAGGTCGGCAGCGCATTGCTGATGGTATAGAGATTTCCAATAGTAGACACTTTTAATGGAAGGAACTGCACCATCAGAATTCCCACGATTACTGCAACGAGAGAACCCGGAATCTTCTTAAAAATATAAGGAGAGATAATCAGAATTGCCAGGCTGACCACACCCACAATCAGAGCGTCCTTATTTACTGTTCCGATATTTCCAATAAAAGCTTCCAGTTTTTCCATGGTTTCAATGGGTTTTACCCCATCCGGATAAGTCACACCGAAGAAATCCTTCAGCTGTCCGATAACGATGGTCACTGCAATTCCGGAGGTGAATCCGGTGGTAATCGTATAAGGAATAAATTTAATCAGTGTTCCAAAATGGCAGAGTCCCATGAGAATCAGGAACACGCCAGCCAGCACCGTCGCAATGACCAGTCCGTCAAGACCGTCTCTTGCCACAATTCCGGCTACAATCGTCGCAAATGCAGCCGTCGGGCCTGCAATCTGCACACTGCTTCCTCCCAGTGCGGATATCACAAATCCTGCCACAATAGCTGTAAAAATACCTGCTTCCGGTCCGACACCTGACGCAAGTGCAAGTGCGATGGACAGCGGCAGCGCAATAATTGCCACAATAATTCCAGCCGTCACATCCTTAAAGAACTGTTCCCGGCTGTAGGACTTCATAGAAGTCAGTAACATAGGTTTTAAAGAATTCATTCGTATTTCATTTCCCTTTCGTCTGTTTTATGCACAACAGTTTAAAATTATAGCACAGTTTTTTCAAAAAACAATCTTTTTATACAAAAAAGCTGAGTAGTACTTGTCAGACAATTGGTAACTATATACTCCTTTATATCTTCGTCGTCCACTGGCTGCAGTCCCACACCTTGGTCGCCAGTCCTTCATAGAACTCCGGCTCATGGCACACCATGAGAATGCTTCCGTGGTATTCCTGCAGAGCACGCTTCAGTTCGTCCTTGGCGTCCACGTCCAGATGGTTGGTGGGCTCGTCGAGCACCAGCAGGTTGCTTGCCCGGTTGATAAGTTTACAGAGCCGCAGTTTTGCCTGCTCACCACCGCTTAATACTTTGACGCGGCTTTCAATATGTTTGGTGGTCAGTCCGCATTTTGCCAGGGCAGAACGGGCTTCGTACTGGGTAAACGCCGGGAATTCCTGCCACAGTTCTTCCAGACAGGTGGTGGCAATATCCTGGCTCATTTCCTGCTCAAAATATCCGATTTCCAGATAATCTCCCATCTCCACATTGCCACCGAGCACCGGAATCAGCCCCAGAATACTTTTCAGAAGCGTGGTCTTACCGATTCCGTTGGCTCCGGTAAGCACCAGCTTCTCTCCACGCTCCATCTCCACGTTAAGCGGCTTGGACAGGGGCTCGTCGTAACCGATGACCAGATCCTTCGTCTGGAAAATGTATCTGCCCGGCACCCGTGCTTCTTTAAAATGAAATTCCGGCTTTGGTTTCTCCGCTGCCAGTTCGATCACATCCATTTTGTCCAGCTTTTTCTGGCGGGACATGGCCATATTTCTGGTGGAAACTCTTGCCTTATTTCTCGCCACGAAGTCTTTCAGCTGTGCGATTTCCTTCTGCTGGCGGTTGTAAGCTGCCTCCAGCTGGGCTTTCTTCACCGCATAGACTTCCTGGAATTTATCATAGTCGCCCACATAACGGTTCAGCTGCTGATTGTCCATGTGGTAAATCAGGTTGACCACGCTGTTCAGAAACGGAATGTCATGGGAAATGAGAATAAACGCATTTTCATAATCGTTGAGATACCGCTTCAGCCACTCAATATGCTCCACATCCAGATAGTTGGTAGGCTCGTCCAGAAGAAGGATGTCCGGTTTTTCCAGAAGAAGCTTTCCAAGCAGCACCTTCGTTCTCTGACCGCCGCTCAGCTCCGTCACGTCACGGTCCAGGCCGATGTCCGCGAGGCCCAGCGCCCGTCCCACTTCCTCTACTTTTGCATCAATCATATAGAAATCATGGGCGGACAGAAGTTCCTGGATCACGCCTGTTTCTTCCATATAAGAAGCCATCTCTTCGTCAGTGGCATCCGCCATCTTGTCATACATCTGGTTCATCTGCTCTTCCAGCTCAAACAGGAAGCCGAAAGCGGACGCCAGCGTCTCCCGGACGGTCATGCCTTTTTTCAGCTCTGTGTGCTGATCCAGGTAACCGACGCGCACATTTTTAGACCATTCTACTTTTCCTTCATCCGGCTGCAGTTTTCCGGTAATAATGCTCATGAATGTGGATTTTCCCTCTCCGTTGGCTCCCACGAGACCGATATGCTCGCCTTTGAGCAGGCGGAAAGATACATCTTGAAAAATGGCACGGTCGCCAAATCCGTGGCTTAAGTGTTCGACATTTAAAATACTCATACGTTCCTCTCTATTCCTTCATAATCAAATGCGGGGATAAAGCTTTCTCCCACGCAGCCGCCCTCTTGAATATATACCTGGCTCATTCCCAGGAAACGGGCATAGTCTACAATTTCTTCATACTCCTCATCTGTCACCTTCCGGTTGATCTCCGGATAAGCCGCCACATGGGGCAGCGGCGTATACTGGCTCATAATGCTCACATAAATCCGGTTTCCAAAGGTGTCCCACAGATATTCCAGCACATCCTTGCTGTCGGAAACACAGCCCGGCAGTACCAGGTGCCGGACAATAACGCCTTTTTTCATCATACCACGGCTGTCAAATACCGGCTCCCCTGTCTGGCGCACCATCTCTGTCAGAGCCAGTTTCACCGTCTCCGGGTAATCCGCCGCACGGGAATAACGTGCCGCAAGCTCTGTACTCCGGTATTTGCAGTCCGGAAGCCAGATATCCACCAGTCCCTCCAACAGACGTAATGTTTCCACCTTTTCATATCCACCGGTATTGTAGACAATGGGAATGATAAGCCCACTCTCCTTTGCCCGCTGTAATGCAGGAATCACCGTCGGCAGAAACTGGGTAGCCGTCACCAGATTGATGTTATTGGCGCCCTTTTCCTGTAATTCCAGAAAAATCTGCGAAAAGCGCTCTTCTGTCACCGGCTTTCCCACCGCTCCCGCTGCGATCTCATGATTCTGGCAAAAGACACAGCGAAGCGTACAGCCGGAGAAAAAAACAGCGCCCGATCCTTCTGTTCCGGAGATGCAGGGTTCCTCCCAGAAGTGAAGGGCCGCCCTGGCCGCCATCACTTCGGAAGTCATGCCGCAAAATCCGGTCTTTCCTGCCGCCCGGTCCACCCCGCATTCCCTGGGGCAGAGACGGCAGCTTTCATATAATTCTGTTCTGTTCACTACAATTCAATTCCTTTTCGCGCCGGGATGCCCTGATCAAAAGGATGTTTCACCTTCCGCATCTCGGTAACGTAATCTGCCAGTTCCAACAGTTCTTCCCCGGGATCTCTTCCGGTCAGAACCACCTCCAGGCTTTCCGGACGATGTAAAAAGAAATCAAGCGCTTTCTTCTGATCGATAAATCCATGGTTATAGGCACTCATAAATTCGTCAATGACCAGCAAATCATAGTCTTCTTCCGTAGCCGTCTTCACAGCCTCATCAAACAGCTGATGATAGAGTCTGGCAGCTTCTTCCTTCTGTTCTTCCGTCATGTTCCAGAAAAATCCCAGCCGTTCCTCACAGCAATGGTAGTTGACACCCAGTTTTTTCAGCATCTCCACCTCACCGGAACGTCCATCCTTCATCACCTGGCAGAAATAGACTTTCATGCCGGTACCAGCCGCACGGACAGCCAGTCCTACGGAAGCAGTCGTCTTTCCTTTTCCATCTCCACAATAGATCTGCAGACAGCCTTTCTTTAAATGAGCCATAATACGATTCCTTTCACCAATCCAAAGACCACAAGTGACAATATTGCCGTCGCATAGAGCAGCCGGTTCACCCGCGGAATATCCTCATATTCCACCGGACGGTCCGGATCTCCCAGCGTTGGTTTCTCATATAATTTTCCAAAGTAGTATGCATTTCCCGCCAGCTGAATATGCATGGCTCCTGCTGCCGCAGCTTCTGTGTGAGCCGAGTTGGGGCTGCTGTGATTGTACCGGTCTCTCCGGTAAATCCGCCAGCCATTTTTCGGATCCATGCCGCAGAAAGCTGCCGCCGCACACATGAGCATACCGGACAGCCGGGCCGGAATATAGTTCAGCACATCATCAAATTTTGCCGCTACACGGCCAAAATAAAGATATTTATCATTTTTATAGCCCACCATGGAATCCATGGTATTGACTGCCTTATAGAAGAATCCCAGCGGTGCGCCGCCGATCATAAGAAAAAGAAGGGGCGCAATCACGCCGTCGGAAGCATTTTCCGCTACGGTCTCCACGGCCGCTTTGGTCACCCCGATGTCATCCAGCACTTCCGTATCCCGGCCAACCACCATGGAAACAGCGAAACGGGCTTTTTTCAGGTCTCCGCTTTTCAGTGCATCATAGACTTTCATGGTCTCGGTCTTCAGGGATTTGGTTGCCAGTACCCAGTAGCACATGATGACTTCCAGCACAAATTTCAGATACGGATGCACCAGTCCCGCAGCAAAGAGAAGTCCCCAGGCAGCTGCCGTGGTGATTCCTGCCGTCAGCACCAGCAGAAATTTTCCTGCAATGAGTTCTCCCTGTTCCGTCTTCGGAAAAATACTCCGAAGCAGTTTCTCCAGTCCGCTGATCAGATGTCCCACCAGACGGATGGGATGATAGAGCCAGTGGGGATCTCCCACAATCAGATCCAGGATAAATCCCAGGATTACTGCAAGCAAAGACAATTCCATAACGTTGTTCCCTCCACCGGCGTCAGCCTGTAGCCGCAGCCGTTCTTTACCTGATAGTCAAAATAGGCACGCTTTGGATATACGTACTGTTCCAAAATTGCCATAATGGTGCCGCCATGCACCACAATTCCTGCCCGGAAGGTTTCGGTCTCTCCGGACGCTTTCCACTCCCGCTCTGCCGCAGACACTTCTTCCACAATCTGTGCAAAGGCTTTCCGGCACCGGCTCTTGAATGCATCCATGGACTCACCATTTGGAAATGGCAGCGTGCCGTTGCTGTCAATCCACGCCTGATAGTCTGCATTTCCGGACAGTTCTTTATAATTTTTATTTTCAAAATCCCCGAAATCACATTCCCGGAGATCCGTTACTTTCTGTATTTTCTTCCGGTCAAATCCCGGCCAGAGAAGTTCCGCCGTCTCCACACACCGCTTCATGGGGCTGACATAGAGTCGTTCCACCTCCGGCAGCTGCTTTCCTGCAAGCCCTTCTCTTCCTTCTTCACATAAGGGTTCGTCTGCCCGGCTGCCAATATAGCGGCCCAACAGATTTCCGGCCGTCTTGCCGTGACGGATCAGTAATAATTCAGCCATGCTTGATCACCGTCCCGATTCCACAGACTACTCTGTGGACTTCTGATGCCCTCTTTGCCACCTGGCAGCAGACCCTTCCGGTCTTCTCCCGGTAGGCCCGGTCAAATTTATCAATGGGAACCACGCCATAACCAAGCTCATTGGTCACCAGTACGATGTCCGGATTCCGTCTTTCCAGCTCGTCAAGATCCAGTTCCTGCTCCTCTTCCATACACCGTCTGATAAATTCATGAAAATGATAGAGAAGCTTTGTCTCATAGATAGCTTCCAAGGAGCAGGTCATACCGTCCGCTGCTTCTTCTCTTACAATATGAAAGGTCTCACATGCATAATCCGTCTTTCCCTGAAAACATCCGCCTGTCACCAGTATCATAATAATTTTCCTCCAAGCATCACTGTGCAGGCACATGCCAGTTCACATACCTGTACGAAAAATCCTGCAATATCCCCGGTGGTTCCGCCAAATTCCTTCATGGCTACATGATGATAATACCAGAACACTGCCGCCTGGGTCAAAAGCATAATCCCGCCAATGACCGGATTCAGCCACAGAGCCACTGCCGCGCAGGCAAGAATCCATACCGTCAGTGTGCCCAGTAGAATCTTTTTCTGGGCTGCGTCGGAAAACATACTTAAAGATCCGCTTTTATTTGCCTTGGGGAAGGTGGAAAGTGCCAGCGCGCTTAACGCACGGGACAAAGCAAAGGCCACTGCCATCACCGGCAGGAGTTCTGTCTTCATCTCACTCCAGGCACCCAGTCCCAGCGTAAAATAAGCACATCCCATAATAATGGCAAAAGCGCCCGCATGGGAATCCTTCAGAATCTGCAGCTTCTTCTCCAACGGCTGATAGGAACTGAGCGCATCCACCGTATCCAGAAATCCATCCAGATGAATGCCGCCGGTCACAATGAGCGGAATCAGTACAAATCCTGCCGCCCGCATCAGGCTTCCGAATGAGAGCTTCATGGCCACCCATCCGTATCCCCATTCCAGCAGGCCAATGATGACACCGATGGCAGGGAAAAAGCACATCATATATTTCATATTTTCCTTATCCCAGTCTGCCCGCGGCACGGGAATCTTGGAAAACATGGCAAAGGAAATCAAAAAACTGTTCCATACTTTCTTCATCGTCCAAACACCTCGTTCAAATGTTACTGTTCACTCGTACCTCGTTCCAGTAACGATTCGCAGGCTCATTTAAAGTTTTGCTTCGCAAAAGGAGCCTGCTCACCCCTGAATCAAGTTCTTACGCAGCCTGACAGCAAGTGTCTGGCTGCTGTGTGAACAGCAATGTTTAAGTTTCCTTTATGAATCAGCGGAATGGAATACACCACTTCTGCCACCAGATCCGCCATGGAAGCCATCTGTACATTGATTGCTCCCAGATACTTCTGATACCGTTTCGTCTCCTCGTCGTATTCGATTCCGTCGGAGAAAATCTCATTGGTCACGATAATGAGATTCCGGCACTGTTCCTTCACATGGCGGATTCCCGCAAGAATCTCCTCCACGCAGTGATCCCCGCTGCCGCTCTCCTGATACATCTCATTGGCCGTCAGATTGGACATACATTCCAGAAGCACCGTGACATAGCCGGACACATCCGCATGTTTTAATCCGGTATAGCATTCTAATGTATCAAATCCCTTATCCTTCCGCATTTCCCGGTGTCTGGCAATCCGTTTATGGCATTCCTCATCGAACGGAAACATGGTCGCAATATAGAGATTGGGGCCGTCCGCCAGCCCGGTTACCAGCGACTCCGCAAATTCTGACTTTCCGCTGCCGCTTCCTCCGGTTACCATCATCAACATCCGTGGTATTCCTCGCATTTCTTTAAAAATTCGTAAGCTGCTTCCGGATTGGACCAGAAAAAGAGATGGGGAAATCCCGCATACAGGGATTCACTGCTGTTGACACAGTCCCATTCCCGTTTTCCCACCGGTTTCTTCGCATGGAAGCTGGTTCCGCACTGCTCACTGTCCCAGTAATGGAATTCATGGCCGCGGATCTCCATTCCCGTCTTTCCCAGAAGCTGATCGACTTCCGCTGTCAGGGTAATATATCCAAAACGTCCCAGCCGGTCCGTCCGGTATGCCTTCGCATCCAGTACGCCTGCCATGGGATAGAACACGCCATCCTGTCCTTCCAGCTCCCGGTGCAGGTAGAGAAATCCACCGCATTCTGCAATACAGGGCATGCCGTCCTTGATTGCTGATTGGATGGACTCCCGCATGGAGATATTTTCGCTCAATGTCTTCGCATGAAGCTCCGGATATCCGCCGCTTAAGATCATGCCGTCCACACCTTCCGGCAGCTTCTCATCCTGTAACGGGGAGAAAAAGACAAGCTCTGCTCCCATGGTTTCCAGTAATTTCAGATTATCCTGGTACGTAAAGCAGAAGGCGTCGTCTGCCGCCACTGCCAGCCGTACTTTTTTCTGTTCGTTTAATACCGGGATCTCCGGTATTTTTATATCCATCTCTTCGCTTTCCTTTGCCAGTGCACAGAAAGCGTCCAGATCCAGAGACTCTTCCAGTACCTCTGCCAGCCGGTTCAGCTTTTCCTTTAAGGCTTCAATCTCCCCTGGCAGTACCAGTCCCAGATGACGGCTCTCCAGATTGAGATCCGTAAGCTTCGGCACATAGCCAAGTACTTTCACACCCAGTTCTTCCTCGATGAGCGGCTTTAACTGTCCGTAGATCATGGGCGAAATCTGATTTAAAATCACGGCTTTGATCCGGCTGTCTGGCCGGTATTCCAGAAAACCTTTGGTCAAGGCCAGAATGGAAAGGCTGGCTCCCCTGCAGCCGACAATCAGCACCGACGGCATGGCGAGAGTCGCAGCCACATCGTAAGTGCTGCCCTCCGTTCGGATACCTCCAAGCCCATCATAATATCCCATGACGCCCTCGGCCACGGCAATGTCACAGTCCTTCGCATTTTCCGCAAAGAGATAACGGGTGGTCTCCGCGTCCGTAAAAAAGGTATCCAGATTTCTGGAACGGGTGCCAATGACTCTTCCATGAAACATGGGATCAATGTAATCTGGTCCGCATTTAAAGGATGCAACTTTCATCCCTCTGTTCACCAGCGCCTGCAGAATCCCGCAGGTAATCAGCGTCTTGCCGCTTCCACTGGCGGGTGCGGTCAGAAGAATTCTCGGTATCTGTCTTTTCACTCTCCAACAGCCCCCCTGCAGGTAATAATATAAATAGGATTCTGTCCCATCATCAGATGATAACTTCCCAGTTTTTTTGCTTTTGCCACGCTGACGGATACAATCTCTTCCTCTATCAGAGGAAGAGCCTTTAAGCACTCCGTCACTTCCCCGATGGTTTCCAGCGTCACCGTATTGATGACCACGCGGATCTCGGGATTCTTAGCCAGCAGGCTTCCCAGAATCTCTTTTAAATTACCGGCAGAACCACCGATAAATGCGTGGGTCGGCGTCGGCAGGTCTTCCATGGCCTCCGGTGCCAATCCGTGAATCACCTCAATGTTCGGCGTTCCGAATTTTTTCTTATTCTGCTCAATGAGATCACAGGCTTCCTGATTCCGCTCCACTGCATAGACCATACCGTCCACGGCGGCCAGCGCCAGCTCAATGGTCACGGAACCGGTACCGGCTCCCACATCATAGACCACGGAGTCTTTTTCCAGATGCAGCTTTGCCACGGAAAGGCTCCGGATCTCACTCTTGGTCATGGGCGCTTTTCCACGCAGAAATCCCTCATCCTCCACACAGGAACGAATGCCCTTGAACGGATGGGGATTTTCAATAAGCGCCACGCAGAGGCCGTCATAACTTCCCTGCTCCAGTTCTTCCGGCGTTCCGGTGGTAATCTTCTCCTCCGGATAGCCAAGCCACTCTCCAATATGAACGGTCACATCTGAAAGATCATATTCTCTTAATTCTTTACAAAGTGCTTCCACGCTTCCATGGGCGCTCAGAAGTGTGAAAGTCTTCTCATGGGCTTTCACGGCTCCTATGAGGTTCGCACTCCGGCCATGAGTGCTCTGGAGACACACATCCTCCCAGGATGTCTTTAACTTTCCGCAAAAATATACCACGGAAGAAATGCCGCACAGGCTCTTTACCTCATAAGCTTCTGGATTCAGCACCTCATACAGCTTCTTCGCCCCGCTGTAAAATCCAATATCGCCGGACAGTAAAATCACCGCACGGCTGTATTCCGGATGAAGCTCCAGATAATCCGCAATTTTCCGTGGCTCATAAGCTGCAAATTCCTGTTTGCCTTCATAAAGCGTCGGATCAGAGCCTTCTGTCCGCACCACATCCAGCATCCGTCTGGCTCCGATGAGAAGGTCTGCTTTCCGGATTTCCTCCACTGCTTCCACGGTCATGCCTTCCATGGTTCCCATACCGATACCGATCAGGGTTACCTGTCGGTTGGCTCCAGTCTCCTCTGCACGTTTTTCCGGTACTCCCAATGCCTTATTTCCGGCAGATGTACCCTGCTCCGGTTCCAGTCCGAACCGCACATTCAGTATCTCTGCCACACGTTCGTAGGAAAATCCCTTCTGCTCGGGCGGACGTCCCACCAGCACCAGTTTCGCCCCGGCACGCTTTGCCGCCTGGACTTTTTCCTCATATCCGCCTGCTTTTCCGGTCTCTTTAGTGACCAGATACCGGCAGTCGAACTGCTTTAACATAGCTTCATTTAAAGCTTCGCTGAACGGTCCCTGCATGCAGATGAGATTTCTTCCCACAAATCCCAGTTTCTCACAGGCTGCTGCCACTTCCGCCGTGGAAAGCACTCTTGCAAACACCCGGCTCTCATAGTTCGAAATGGCTGTGTATTTAAAAAGCTCCTTGCTTCCAGTAGTAGCCAGAATATTTCCTTCGGTCTCTTTTAAAAAGTTCACCGCCTCATCCACGGAATCCACCAGAACCGCATCTTCGGTCTCCGCGGTGCTGGACTCCCGAATCAGACGGAGATATTCCACTCCTGCTTTTCTGCAGGCTTCTGCCACATTTTCCGACACAACCGCCGCATAAGGATGGGTCGCATCCACCACCAGTTCCGTTTTCTGTGCTTCAAAGAACTGCTCCATGGCATTTTCATCCATTCGTCCGGCATGGACTTTGAGAAATTCATTTTCCGTCAGAAGCGTCTCTCCATATTCGGTTGCCACACAGGCCAGCACCGGAACCCTTCTTCCTGCCAGATACTCTGACAGCTTTCTTCCTTCTGTTGTGCCTGCAAATATAATCACTGGTCTCATACGCTAGTCCTCCATACAGATGGTCAGATCCATCACGGCCGCTGCCACTGTCACACCATTTCTTGCTGTCTTGGGAATCAGAAGCTTCTGCACGCCCGCTGCCTTCAGTGCCGAACGCTCGCATACATTTCCCACTCCCGTAACGGATTTTACAAATGCGGATTCTGCAAATCCGTCCTCACACTGTACCTGCTTTAATTCCTCCGCCGTATAGGTAATAAACGGCACCTGATAACGTTCCGCCAGTTCCAGGATTCCAGCTTCCTCTTTTTTCAGATCTATGGAAGCAATCTTACAGATGCTCTCCCGGAAAATGCCGTTTGCCTCCAGCACTTCCTCCACCAGTTTCCGGATGGGCGCACTCTCCGTCCCTTTTTTGCAGCCGATTCCCAATACCACAGCTTTCGGCACCAGGTGAAGGGTCTCCGCAAAGGGACTGGTCTTCTGCACATCAATGGAAAATCCCAGAGGTGCTTCGCCTGTGGGGTCCAGTTCCGGCGGAATCACCCCAAATACCGGAAATGCACTCCGCATGCCAACCCGCAGATTGTCCACCAATGCTGCTGCAATCTCCTTGGCTGTCGGCATGGAATCCATATAAAGATCTCTCCTTGCCGCAAACGCATCCACTGCAAATTTTCCATGGAGATCCGTGGCCGTGGTAATGACAGGCTCTGCTCCGGTAAGCTCTGCCACCAGAAGGGTCATGGCATTGGCTCCGCCGATATGCCCGGACAGAAGGGAGATGGCATGCCGTCCCTGCTCATCCAGTACAATGACTGCCGGGTCCGTCTTCTTGCTCTGCACATATGGTGCAATGCTCCGCACGGCAATTCCCGTGGAACCAATAAAAATCAGAAGATCTTTCACCGGGAACTGCTCTTTTGTCCACTCTGACAGTGTTCCTTCCAGAAGCTCTACCTGCACAGGCAGCGCTGCCCGATACTCTTTCTTTTTCAGCCATGCCTCACACTGAATTCCGTGAGCAGACATTCCCTCTGTCAGCTGCTCAGCGAGCAGCACTCCATGCTCTGTAAAACAAATGATTCCCGCTTTCATGAATCATTGGCCTCCCTTTTGCCGTCCGATTTTCTCCACCAGATCCGGTACTTTGGACGTCTGCCCCAGAATTCCGAACACATTGGAAAAGGTAATGACACCCAGTTCGATGCTGTTCTGGGTCCGGTGGTTCACATAGAACTCCATGCGCTCCATAATCCGCTCCATGACAGGCTTCAAAAGTTCCGCTTCATCAAGATATTTCAAGGCATCGTCCGTAGTGACGCTGCTCATCATGTTCTGCAAAAGCTCCAGGGGCGCACCCAGAAGCGCCGCATGCACGGTCAGAAGCTCCATTCTGGAATCCGCATTGTGGGAATGGGTATTCATAATCCCCCCTGCCAGCTTCACAAATTTACCGATATGTCCTACTAAAAGTACGCCTTTTGCTCCGAATTCCACCGCCGCATCCAGCGCCTCGCCTACGAAATTACTGCATTTTACTGCATCGTTAAGATCCAGTCCATGTCCATACTGCTCCAGGAAATCAATGCCGTAATTGCCCGGCACTACCAGAAGATAATCCATACCATTAGCCATCTTCTGCTTCATTTCCACACGGATGGTCTGAATCAGTGCCTGCTCACTCATAGGTTCCACAATACCGCTGGTTCCTAAGACCGAGATGCCGCCCGCAATGCCAAGCCGCGGGTTAAAGGTCTTTGCCGCCAGTTCTTCTCCCTGGGGAATAGAAATAACCGCCTTTAGACCGCCCTGCCAGCCATATTTCTCGCAGACTGCCTCCAGATTTTCCCGGATCATCTGCCGGGGCACTTTGTTGATGGCTGCCGCCCCTACCGGCTGCTCCAGTCCCGGTTTGGTGACGCGGCCGACTCCTTTTCCGCCGTCAATAAGAATCCGTTCCTCGTCTGACTGCACTTTGTCCGCCGGAATCCAGGTTACTTCCGCATAGATCAGAATACCGTTGGTCACATCCGGGTCATCCCCGCCGTCTTTTCGGATGGCACAGGATACGGATTCCTCCGTGCGGTGAATATCCAGCACTTCCAGCCGAAGATCAATCTCCTTTGGCGTCATCAGTTCCACATCGGAAATCTCTTTCCCGGAAAGCAGCATGGCAGCCGCCGCTTTGGAAGCAGCCGCTGCACAGGACCCCGTCGTATATCCATATCTTAATTTTTTATGGTTTTTATAAACATATTCTTCCATCAAGAAAGATCTCCCGAAATTATTTCTGGTGGGTGTAAGCCTCCACATGGGCACCGTCCCAGGTTGCCACATGATAGTATACATTCAGTCCCTGATCAATGAGAGAAAGGCCCATGATTGCTCCGGTTCCCTCACCCAGATGCATACCTGCCTGAATAGGCGCATGCATACCAAGATGCTCCATGACCATTTTTGCTGCCGGTTCCGCAGAACCATGGGTCGGAATCATATACTCCTTTGCGGTCTCGCAGAGCATGCCTGCCAGATACGCAGAGATCGCAGAAATGAAACCGTCAATGAGAATCGGCATGTGATAATAAGCCGCTCCCAGATAGCATCCTACCATACCGGCAATGTCAAGGCCGCCCACTTTGGAAATGACATCAATGGCGTCCGTTTTATCCGGCTGGTTCACTTCGATAGCGCGTTCAATAGCGCGCACTTTCTTATTCAGTCCTTCAGAGGAAAGTCCTGCCCCGCGTCCGGTCACTACTTCCGGAGCCTGATCGAATAAGACTGCTGCGCAGGCAGAACTGGTGGTCGTATTTCCGATTCCCATCTCACCGGTTACAATGAGATCAAACCCTTCTTCTTTCATTTCACGGACCACATCCACACCTACAAGAATGGCTTTTACACACTCTTCTCTTGTCATGGCCGGACCTTCCGCAATATTTCCGGTACCGTAACGGACAACCCGGTTACGGATCTTCGGATGCACGCCGTCTTTTAAACTTCCGATATTGACCGGAATCATGGTGCAGCCTGCCAGATGGCTCATAATACATGCCGTGGACAGATCATTTCCCATATTTTCCAGTACCTGCAGGGTAACGGAGCTGTCCGTCTGGGTCACGCCCTCTTTGACAACGCCGTTATCAGCTCCCATGATGACGACAGCCCGTTTGTCAGGATGGGGATGTGCATTTCCATAAATGCCTGCGATCTGCACTACCACTTCTTCCAGCCAGCCAAGTCCTCTCAATGGTTTACATAAAGAATCCCAGTTTTTCCAGGCTTCCTCTCTTGCTTTTGCATCTGTCGGCTGAATGCCGGCAATGATCTCCTTCAGTCTGTCCATCTTTTTTAACCTTTATAATACAGCATGGCATTGCAGATGGTTGCCGCAATGTTGCTGCCGCCCTTTCTTCCTCTTGGTACAATATACGGAACGCCCGCGGTCATAATCAGCTCTTTGGCCTCCACCACGTTGACAAAGCCTACCGGTGCGCCGATGATCAGCGCCGGATTTACCTTGCCTTCCTGAATCAGCTCATAGAGGCGGATCAGTGCAGTCGGTGCATTTCCAACAGCAAAGATGACTTCTTTTCCAAGAGCTGCTCCACGCTCCATGCAGATGGCTGCACGGGTGCATCCACGCTCCTGGGCTTCCTTTGCCACATCCTCATCGGACATGAAACAGTAAGCCTCGCCGCCGTACTCCGCCAGTTTTTTCTTATTGATACCGGACCACGCCATCTTCGTATCGGTGACAATCACAGCACCTCTTCTTAACGCCTCCACGCCCAGCATGGCTGCATTTTCGGAAAAACGCAGGTTATCCGCATAGTCAAAATCTGCAGACGTGTGGATGCAGCGTTTGACGATGGAGAACTGCGGCTCCGGCCAGGTTCTTCCATTCAATTCCTGCGTGATGATTTCCATACTGCGTTTCTCTATCTCATTGGGTTTTACAATCTTAATTTCATTCAGCATCAGATCCCCGCCTCCAGAATTTCGTATATTTTTTTCATGTCAAATGACGATCTGACCAGATCTGCCAGCTTATCATATTCCTGCTCTTTGTGAGCAGCCAGATCGAAATGCCAGCTGCCATAATCAAGGCCCTTGCTTCTCATCAATGCCCGGATCATGCTCTCTGCAAAATCATCCGTATCAAAAAGTCCGTGAAGATAACTTCCCAGCACAGTTCCATCCTCATTGGCCAGGGCGTCAATTCTTCCGTCCTCCAGACGGACCAGTTCCTGACAACCGCCCAGATTCTCGGAAACGCCCATGTGAATCTCATAACCGGTGACCTCTTTTCCTTCCCAGTCGCTCCACAGTCCGGCACCTTTCATCATAACGCCGTGAATCTGGGTTCTGGTCTTGGATTTGGCAAAGACCGTCTTCGTATCCAGAAGTCCCATGCCTCTCATAGTGCCGCCATGCTCCACATTGTCCGGGTCTTCCATGACTTTTCCCATAAGCTGGAAACCGCCGCAGATACCGATAATCGGCGTCTTCTTCTCTGCCTGCCGTAAAATCAGCGCTTCCATGCCGGACTCCCGCAGCCACTGCATATCGTCCATGGTATTCTTGGTACCCGGTAATAAAATCAAATCCGGATCTTCCAGCATGCCCGGCTGGGATACATACCGGAGAGACACACCCTCCATCCGCTCAAAGACGGAAAAATCCGTGAAGTTGGAAATATGGGGCAGACGGATGACTGCCACATCCAGGCCTGCACCCTTATGGGTCTGGTTCAGGCGGTCAGAAAGACTATCCTCATCGTCAATGTCCAGACGCTCCATAGGAACCACTCCTACCACCGGAATGTCTGTTTTCTCCTCGATCATCTGAAGTCCCGGTTCCAGAATTTTCACATCCCCGCGGAATTTGTTGACAACCAGACCTTTGATCATGGCTTGCTCATCTTCCGGAAGAAGCTTTACGGTTCCGTATAAGGCCGCAAAAACACCGCCCCTGTCAATATCTCCCACCAACAGTACCGGTGCTTTCGCCATTCTTGCCATTCCCATATTGACAATATCATTTTCATGAAGATTAATCTCCGCAGGACTTCCTGCTCCCTCAATGACAATGATATCGTACTCGCTGCTCAGCCGCTCATAGGCTGCCAGCACATCCGGAATGAGCTGTTTTTTATTTTTATAATAGTCCATGGCTTTCATATTGCCGCGGACTTCCCCATTCACAATCACCTGACTTCCCACATTGCTGGTAGGTTTGAGCAGGATCGGATTCATGTCTGCCACCGGATCAATGCCGCATGCTTCTGCCTGCATGGCCTGTGCACGGCCGATCTCCAGTCCCTCCTTTGTAATGTAGGAATTGAGCGCCATATTCTGGGATTTAAACGGCGCTACTTTGTAGCCGTCCTGCTTAAACACCCTGCATAATCCCGCTGTCAGGAAACTTTTGCCAGAATTGGACATGGTTCCCTGCACCATAATTGCTTTTGCCACGTTTCTCACCTCGCTTTGATATTTTGCCTTGCCCGTATCATTTTCTCACGCCCTTCGCAGCAAGTGCTCCGGGCTGTACCAGACATTTCATATATTTTTCTTCAATGCCTCTATAAGCCGCTCATTGGCTTCATGATCTTTGACTGCCACCCGGTAACAGGTCTCATCCAGTCCCCGGTAATTGCTGCATCTGCGGATCATGATGCCTTCCGGCAGAAGCCGGTCGTAAAGATCCCGGATTCCGTCTGTCCGGAAAAACAGGTAATCAGCCTGTCCATCCCAGACGGTAAATCCAAGTGTCTCCATTTCTTTCTTTAACCAGGCCCGTTCCTCTCTTACAAGAGCAATCGCCTTTTCTTTATATTCCCATTCACCAAGGGCCGCAACGCCTGCTTCCGACGCCAGTACACTGACACTCCAGCACTGTCCGGCCGCTTCCATCTTCCGAAGAAGCCGCTCATCACCGCAGACGCCATATCCCAGCCGGATGCCCGGCATGGCATACATCTTGGTAAAAGATTTTAAAATAAACAGATGTTTATATTCTGTCGTTTTCTGAATCAATGACCGCTCTTCCTGCCCGGTAAAATCAAGGAAACATTCATCCAGCACCAGAAGAATATCATTCTCTTCCGCCCGCTCCAGGATCCGGAGCAGCAGTTCCTGTTCCACCAGAATTCCCGTCGGATTATTGGGATTGCAGAGGAACATCACATCCAGATCTTCCGACATTTCTTCCAGAATATCTTCCCGCACCCGGTAATCCGGCTGCATCTCATAGACCCGGACTTCTGTGCCTGCCTGCTTCAGTGCTTCCTCATACTCCAGAAAGGTGGGAGCTGTCACCAGCGCGTGCTTCGGCCTCGCCGCAAAGGCAAGCCGGTAGATGAGGTCCGCGCCGCCATTTCCACAGATCAGCGCCTCTGCCGGAACTTCATGATATTCCGACAGCGCTGCCTTTAATTTCCGGCATTCCGGGTCCGGATAATGCTCTGCTTTGTCCAGAGCCTCCATCACTGCCAGCCGGACCCCGGCAGGCATGCCAAGCGGATTGATATTTGCAGAAAAATCCAGAAACTCCCTGTCTTCTCTCTCTATCTGTTTCCGGATTTCCTCACTGTAAATATCTCCTCCGTGCTGTCCCATGCCCGATCCTCCTTGTTTTCTTTTTTCGTAACTATTCAGAACCTCGTGCAAGCATTCGCAGAACGCAGTTTTTCATAGTTCTGAATAATTATCGCTTTCCGACTTTTACATCAGCAAGAAGTACATTTTTAATACCTTCTGCCGTATATTCCACCGCCGACTGTCCCACAGTAAGCCCCGCTTCCACCGCTGCCTTCTCCGTTACCGGTCCGATGCAGACGATCTTCGCCGGGCAGTTCACGCGGACGCCGTCTTCTTCCAGCATGGATGCAAAGGCCCTCACTGCAGAGCCGCTGCAGAGGGTCACATAATCCACCTGGGAAATCATTCTTCTTAATTCTTCCGCCTTTCGCATATCCACCGCCGTGTGATACATGGACACGCTGCTGTATGCAATGCCTGCCCCGGAAAGCTCCTGATCCAGTTCCTTCGATGCTTCTTCTGCGCGCACCAGAACTACCCTGTCATCCTTCTGTAAGGTCGGCACCCATTCCTTTGCCAGCGTCCGGCTGGTGTATTTCGACGGCACAAAATCCGCCAGGAATCCTTTTCCTGCCAGTGCTTTCGCTGTGCCCTCGCCGACTACGGCAAATTTAAGATTTGCAAGACTTCTGAAATCTTTTCCTGCTGCCAGCAGCTTCTCAAAGAACAGCTCCACGCCGTTACTGCTGGTAAATACCATCCAGCTGTACTGCTCCAGATGTGCTGCCAGCCGGTCAAGCTCCGGACTTTCCAGCGCTTCCGTATGAATCAGGCTGAAACGGATGGCTTCTGCTCCTTCTGCTTCCAGCACTTCTGCCAGATGCTCTGTCATCTTTTCAGTGGCAGTCACCAGCACTCGTCTGCCGGACAAAGGCTGTCTGCCATACCAGCCAATCTCATCTCTTAAAGAAACCACATCGCCAATCACGGTGATGGCCGGAGTCTGAATCCCTGCCTTTTCGGCCTCTTCCACGATGGTCTCCACGGTTCCCACAGCCACCTTCTGTCTGGCTGTCGTGCCTTCCTGTACCACCGCCGCCGGGGTCTTGGGATTCTTGCCATTGGCAATGAGATTTTTCGTAATATTGGGAAGATTTTTAAGGCCCATCAGAAATACCAGCGTGCCTTCTTCCTTTGCAAGGGTTCCATAATCAAGAATAGTGCTGTCCTTATGAGCGCCCTCATGTCCCGTAATCACATGGAAGGAAGACGCATGATCCCGGTGCGTCACCGGAATACCTGCATACGCTGGTGCTCCATAGCAGGAAGACACACCCGGCACGATCTCATAATCCACGCCTGCTTCCCTAAGCTCCTGTGCTTCCTCGCCGCCGCGTCCGAAGATAAACGGATCGCCGCCTTTTAAGCGGACCACATTCTTTCCTTCTTTCGCCAGACGAATGAGCAGCGCATTAGTCTCCTCCTGTTTCAGATGATGATGGGAGGAACGCTTTCCAGCATAAATCAGCTCTGCATCCGGTCTTGCTTCGTTGAGCAGGGAATCCGTTGCCAGACTGTCATAAACCAGCACATCCGCACTGCGGATACAGGATAAGCATCTCTGGGTTACCAGCCGCTCATCTCCCGGTCCTGCACCAACCAGCCACACCTTTCCCTGGCAGATTTTCCGTGCCAGTTCCTGTCCAAGCGCTTCCGCTTGCTTTAGCTCCATTCCATTTTCCATGGAACCGGACACCCGTTTCACATGCTTTGCATCCTGTGCAAACAGCACTTCCATGGAAAGCTTTGTTCCGTCCACTTTTGCCAGTGCTGCCGCCGGTGCGTTGCAGCTGCCGCCAATAGCTCTTAAGTAAGCACGCTCAGCACTCAGCATCGCCATGGCTTCTGTATCATTCAACGCTTCCATTACTTCTGTCAGATGTCCGTTCTTCGTCTCCACTGCCAGAATCGCCTGACCGGCTGCCGGAAGGCACTGATCCGGTGTCAGCTTTTCAAAATGGAACTCGCCGCCGGATACCATATCCAGACGCTCCAGACCTGCGGATGCCAGCACAATGGCATCATAAAGGCCATCTGTCAGTTTTTTTAGTCTGGTCTGTACATTTCCTCTGATGGGACGAATGACCACCAGCGGATTCAGTTCCCGGATCTGCAGCTCTCTTCTTAAGCTTCCGGTACCTACAATGCTTCCCGGCTTCAGATCAGAAAGCTTCGTTCCGTCTTTTGTAACGATCACGTCCTCCACAGGACCTCTCTTTAATGCGGCACCGATTCCCAGTCCCTCCGGGAAATCCATGGGCATATCCTTGGCGCTGTGTACCGCCATGTCGATCCGTTCTTCCAGAAGCGCTTCCTCCAGTTCCTGGGTGAAGACACCTTTTCCGCCAAAGGATGTCAGTGTCCGGTCCAGGAGTTCGTCACCCTTCGTGGACATCTCGCAGATTTCCACCCGGATGCCCGGAAATACTTCTTCTATCTTCTGTCTTACGATATTTGTCTGAACCAGTGCCAGACGGCTTTTTCTGGTTCCGATCCTGATCAGATCCTGCATGTTATCCTCCATCTCCATATAAGAGGTTCGCTTTTTATACGCGGTAGCCTCTCGGAGTAATCATTCTTCCATTCTTTGTATATGTCTGGGAATTGCCCACAATGACCACACTGAACATGTCAATATCAGCATTTTTCAGCTCTCCCAGTGTCGTGATGCAGGAAGACTCATCTTTCCGTCCTGCATTTCTCACGATGCCCACCGGAGTCTCCGGTTTACGGTATTTCATGAGAATATCTGCTGCTTTTTCCACATAATCTACACGTTTCTTGCTCTTCGGATTGTAAAGGCAGACGATCATATCTCCCTGTCCTGCACAGTCCACGCGCTTCATAATCAGATCAAAAGGTGTCATCAGGTCACTTAAACTGATGACTGCGAAATCGTGCATCAGCGGAGCGCCCAGTACAGAAGCGGCCGCGCTGGCTGCAGTCACACCCGGAACGGTCTCGATCTCAATATTGGCATTCATTTCATCAGCCACCTGATAAATGATGCCTGCCATGCCGTAAATACCGCTGTCACCGCTGGATACCATGGCAACCGTCTGATCTTTCATTGCTTCCTCCACTGCCATCTGACAGCGCTTTACTTCCTGCATCATCGGGGTTGCAAGATAATTTTTATCCGGAAAGAACTCCTTTAAAATATTTACATAAGTTGTATAGCCGGTCACCACGTCCGCATTGGTAATCACGTCAATGGCTTTCTGCGTCATGTGCTCATAGCCGCCCGGTCCGAAACCTACTACATATAATTTTCCCATCTGTTATTCCATCTCCTTTAAATGTCCAAAAAGTGCATGAAGCTCCGCCGGCGTGGAATGATCCCGCAGCCGGTAAAACATCTTGTCGATAGCTTTGTCAATTCCTTTTTTCTCTGCTTCCTGTTCCATCCATTCCTTAAAAGAAGCCATATCCGGCAATGCCAGCTGGAATACCATCCAGCGTTCAAAGTCCAGCTGCACTTCATCAAGGATCTGGTCAGCAGCTACCACTTCATGCTGCTTTTTCTCGTTATTTGTCCGTGCAAGCTCCTGGAAATCATCAATATCATAGCGCATGACTCCCGGCAGTTTCTCCACCTTTGCTTCAATATCAATGGGCACTGCCAGATCCACCAGCACACGTGGTTTCTCTGTCACAAGCTTCTCCACCATCTTGCTGTACGTCAGCGTATAATGCGGGCTGCTGGTGGCACTGATAATCGCATCCATCTCGTTGACCAGATCATACCGCTTCTCATATTCCATAACGCGGTAGGTGATCTTATGATGATGATCTTCCCCTGCCTGTCCCATATTTCTGGACGTAATATAAACCTCCGCACCTTCAATGCACTGGAGGTTCTTTAACACTGTGCTTCCGATCTTGCCGGATGCACCAATGATCATGACTTTTTTGCCATGGAGCGTTCCCAGTCCCTGCTCTGCCGCCTTGATTGCCATGGTAGCGGTGGACACACTGGTTCTGGAAAGATCCGTTTCCGTCTTTACTTTCTTGGCTGCCGTTACTGCATAACGGAACAGCGTATTGAGATAAACACCGCAGGTACCCGTCTCTCTTGCCTGATCATGGGCGCGCTTCACCTGACCAAGAATCTGGTCTTCTCCCATGACCATAGATTCCAGGCCTGCTGCCACATGAAACAGATGGCGCACTGCCTTGCTTCCATTATAAAAGCGGATATAGTCGCCGATATTTTCCACATCCTGTGCATTTGCAAATTCCAGCACCAGATTCTGTAATTCTGTAAAATTACCGCCCGGACAGGCTGTGTAAATATAGACTTCCGTCCGGTTGCAGGTACTGATAATCACGCACTCTTCCGCGATACCTCTTGCGATCATCTCCTTCATCAGCTCCTGCTGCGTCTCTGCCGGGAACGCAAACAGTTCCCGGACAGCCAGCGGCGTATGATGATGACTGATTCCAATCAGTGAGATTCCCATTACTCCGTCACTCCTTTTCGGAATTCTGTGGTAAAGGTCTTGTCGTACAGTTTGGATAAGTCGTAGTCATTTCCGAGGAAATCTCCGACTACAGTCAGAGCGGTCTTGGTAATACCTGCCTCTTTCACGCGCTCCGCAATGTTGGTCAGATCACCGCGGACAATCTTCTGATCCTCCCAGGTTGCCTTGTAGACAACAGCTACCGGCGTCTCCGGACGATATTCCTGTCTTAAAATCGCAGACATCTCATCCAGCATGCCAACACTTAGGAAAATGATCATGGTCGCATTGTGTTTTGCCAGATCCACCAGTTTTTCTTTCGGCGGCATGGGGGTACGTCCCTCCATACGGGTCAGGATCACGGTCTGGCTGACGCCCGGAAGGGTATATTCTTTCTTTAATACTGCGGCAGTTGCCAGGAAAGAGCTGACGCCCGGAATCACCTCATACTCAATTCCCAGCTCGTCCAGACGATCCATCTGCTCTCTGTGAGCGCCATAGATGGCCGGATCTCCCGTATGCACACGGGCCACCTTCAGTCCTTTGCTCTCTGCATCTTTCATTACATCAATGACTTCATCAAGATTCATCAGCGCACTGTTGTAAATGACAGCGCCCTCTTTGGCTCCGCTGAGCACCTGCGGATTTACCAGGGAACCTGCATAAATGATGACATCTGCACTGTCGATGATCTTCTTTCCCTTAATTGTTAAAAGCTCCGGATCTCCAGGACCCGCTCCGATAAATGATACCATATGTTTTCCCTCCACATAATAAAAGGAGCCCCGCAACACAGCCGCGAAGACTCCCACATTTTCCTTTGATCTGAATCTATTTCTCTACAAGAAATTTTTCAGGATCTGCTTTCTTCGGAAGCTTTCCTTAATCAGAAAGCAGGTCTCCTGACTCACGGCTTTTCAAGGAAGAACTTTCCCTTCTCACCCTATAGGCAATGGTTACTGCAGTCTCCTCATTTCCGCTTACAGTGGCCGGACCGTGCGGGATTCTCACCCGCTTCCCTGTTAGGCTTGTAAAAGCACTTTCTGATGGTTTTGCATATACGGAAGTATAACATATTTCCATACATTCGTCAATTTTTGCCGGATTTTTCGTGCAAAATATAGACATCTTTCCCTTTGAATGCGAATCCGAGCTTATAGATATTCTCTTTTGGAATACCTTCTGCCAACAGATCTTTTTCATATGCCCTTTCTTCTATCTGTTTCAGTGCATTTTCTGCCGTCTGCTCCAGAGATGATTCCTTCCTGCTGTTATATACTTTAAACTCCATGACAAATGCATCCAGATTCGGCTGTTTCGGATACATGGCAATATCGTATCTGCCCCGGCCGCTCTCCCGGTTCGATACAATCCGATACTGGTCTTTCAGGCAGACAATCAATCCAAGCACTAATCCATGATAGAAATTCTCCGGCACCCGATCTGCCGGTCCGTCCGCCACATCAAAATAACTCATGGAACCATA
>CAVFMZ010000018.1:0-34819 GCA_963623675.1 Firmicutes bacterium CAG:176
CGTCACCAGCATCCGCGGTAATTCCATGAAAAACCTGATCAGCATCGAATCCCCGTTGGGAAAAGCACTGCTTCACCACCGCACAGGTGATAAAGTCATGATCCCTGTCAGCGCGGATTACAGCTATGAGGTCATCATCCGTGAAATCAAAGATACCAGCGATGAAGAAGATGACGGTATCCGGGCGTTTTAGAGACAATTAAAAGTGACAGATTGTGGACGATACAACATTCGCAAGCTGTCACTTTTTATATTACAAGGTTTTCAAATTCCTCCCTGCTTCCTGCCGCCAGAAATCGCATCCATTTGATAATCAGTGGCTCTTCCTTTTGCTCCGGTGGAAGTGTTTCTACACCGTAATGTCTGCAAATTCTCCTTTGCAGGCTTTCTTCAGATCTTCCGGTTTCAACTCCAGCTGGCTTCCGATCCGTCCACCGCTGACAATGATCTTATCGAGATTTTCCGCTGCTGCCGCAATCCGGGTGACAAACTGTTTCTTCATGCCGATGGCGGTACAGCCGCCGCGGACATAGCCGGTGATGCCGTTAATATCCTTCACATGCACCATAGCCAGGGACTTTTCTCCCACTTCGCGAGCCGCCTTCTTCAGATCCAGTTCCGCCTCGATAGGCAGTACAAACACAAAATAATTTTTGCTGTTTCCCACGGTTACCAGTGTCTTATATACTTTCTCATGGGGCAGATGCAGCATATCCGCCACCTGAATTCCATCTACAAATTCTTCGCACTCATAGGTATGTGCCTCATAAGGAATCTTCATGCGGTCCAGCATCCGCATGGCATTGGTCTTTACTTCTTTTGTCTTGGACATGGTCCCATTCCTCCAGTCTTTTCTATCCCACAGAGCATAGCACACATCCCTGAAAAAATCCATATCTTATATGGAAACTATAAACATAAAGGAGGGTTCTTATCCTTGGGTACTGTACTGGAAGTCAACAGCGTCTCCTACTCCTATCACACTCTCTCCGGTGAGACGCCTGCTTTGTCAAATATCACTTTTTCCGTTCCGGAAGGAGAATTTCTCGCCATTGTGGGACCCAGCGGCTGCGGAAAATCCACGCTTCTGTCCCTGATCGCATCGCTGATGGAGCCGGAAAGCGGCACCATCTCCATCCATGGCGTTCCATCTGCCATGAGCCGCCAGCGCATTGGCTATATGCTTCAGAAAGACCATCTGTTTGAATGGCGTACCATCTATAAAAATGTAATTCTCGGGTTGGAAATCCAGAACCGGATGACGGAACAGAATCTGGAGCATGTAGAACAGCTGCTCCGGGATTATGGACTTGATCAGTTTCGAAATGCCAGACCTTCCGAACTGTCCGGCGGTATGCGGCAGCGGGCGGCGCTCATCCGCACCCTTGCTTTAAATCCGGAGCTTCTGCTCCTCGACGAACCCTTCTCGGCTCTGGACTACCAGACAAGACTTCAGGTTTGCGACGACGTCTACCGGATTATCCGTAACGAAAAAAAGACCATCATTCTGGTCACTCACGATCTGTCGGAAGCCATCAGTATGGCCGACCGGGTACTCATTCTCTCCCAACGTCCGGCTTCCATCCAGAAAATTGTCTCCATTACCTTTGCCGATTCCGGTCTTCTTCCCATGGAGCGGAGACAGGCTTCTGAATTCAAACAGTATTTTAATGAAATATGGAAGGAGTTGAATGTCCATGGAAGTCCATGAAACTGCCGCTACTCCTTTACAGCAGAGATATTTAAAAAAACACCGGCAGCACCACCTGTTCGTGGCGGTCTGCCGGGTCCTTGGATTTCTATTGGTTCTGGCTGCCTGGGAACTGGCCAGCAATTTTCACATCATTGATTCCTTTATCTTCAGCAGTCCGTCAAAAGTCATCCGCACCATCGGTATCATGTGGGCTGACGGCTCCCTTGTACGGCACACTGCCATCACCCTTGGAGAAACCGCCGCCAGTTTTCTGCTGGTCATTCTGTTCAGCTTCCTCACTGCCACGCTTCTCTGGTTCTTCCGTTCCCTGTCGGAAATTCTGGAACCATGGCTGGTGATCTTAAACAGTCTTCCGAAATCCGCCCTGGCTCCGCTCCTGATCGTGTGGCTGGGCGCCAGCATGCGAACCATTATCGTGGCGGGCATGTCCGTGGCCATCTTCGGAAGCATCATCAGCATGTATACCGCTTTCTGCGAAACCGATCCGGAAGCCATGAAATTGATCTATACCCTGGGCGGCAGCAGGCTGCAGGTACTGACCCGCGTCGTCTGTCCCTCCAGCCTGCCCTCCATGATCAGCATCCTGAAAGTCAACATTGGTCTCTGCCTGGTGGGCGTCATCATCGGTGAATTTCTCGCCGCCAGAGAAGGACTGGGCTATCTCATTATCTACTCCAGCCAGGTATTCCGGCTCGATTACCTGATCGCCGCGCTGATGATTCTGTGCGTGATTGCCTTCGGGCTTTACCAGCTTATTCAGAAACTGGAGCATCAGATACGGAAGTCACGGCTCTCATAATCGCCCGTTCCATAGCCTCCGCCATGAGCACTCCCGTGGTATTGATATCCGCCTGCACGGTACCGGCGGAAGCCGCATAGATGGTATCGCCGTCCGCCATGGTTCCCACCGGGCGGATGCAGCGGGAGTAGGCATTTCTGGTCATGGAGGCCAGTTTGTTCATCTCGCCCTTGGTAAATTCCGCATTGGTAATGACCACACCGATGGTGGTGTTGGAATTGAAGAGCGTTGCCCGTTTGCTGATAGTATACAGTGCTTCCCGGCTGTCGGCAAATCCGGTGCCGTCCTCTGTCTTCAGGCCAGCCAGCTTCTCTCCATTTTCCGGATTGAAAATATCACCCAGCGCGTTGACCACCACGATGGCTGCCACCCGGAGATCTCCCACTTCCAGTGCACAGACACCAAGTCCTGATTTACTGGAACGTTCCATTCCGTAAATCTTTCCGACGGTTGCGCCGGTACCTGCACCCACGCTGCCGGATACGGCTTTATTATGCCGGAGTGCATCCTCGCAGGCCGCATAACCCATGGCCGCATCCGGGCGGACATCGGCTCTTCCGTAACCAAGGTCATAAATACAGGACTGGCACACCAGCGGAACCCGTGCATAGCCGGTATCAAAGCCATAACCGTGCTCCTCCAGCCAGTGCATGACACCGTCGGAAGCAGCCAGTCCGTAAGCGGAACCGCCAGATAATACGATGGCATTCACCGGATTGTCTGCCGTCAGCGGGGAAGCCAGCGGTGTCTCCCTGGATGCCGGACCGCCGCCGCTTACATCCACACCGGCTCTGGCTCCTTTGTCCTTATCAAACAGCACCACCGTCACTCCGGTCGCTGCTTCCTTATTCTGTGCGTTGCCGATGCGGAAACCTTCCATCTCCGCAACCGGAAATTCCTTTGCCAGTCCCATACAAAAATCCCCCTTTTTATAAATCCTTACTTATGAAGTGCGGTTCCCAGTGCGCGGGAAACAGCGCCTGCCAGCAGGAAGCACACAACTGCCTCAATCACTCCCTGCACCCCTACGAATGCAATGACAAATGCAAACGGGTTGGATACGCCGAAGGTGCTTACAAATCCCTGAATATAATCGGTATTGTAGAAAAATACAACCAGTGAAGTCATAAAGAACAGCGTATTCAACAGCGGGCATGCAAGGCTCGCAATGAGATAGGCGCCGTTTTTCATATTTTTACGAAGTACCTGGAAAATCAGTCCGCAGAGCAGTCCCTCCAGTACACGGGGAACGATACAGGTAAATGCCGTTCCAAGCGGATTAATGCTGAACAGCATGGTTCCGAATGCGCCCATACCAAAGCACTGCATAAAGCTGGTGATACCAAAAGCCAGGCCGCAGATGGCACCGCCCTTTGGCCCTAAGATAATCGCACCGACTGCAACCGGTACGGTTAAAAATGTAATGGAAAGGCCCATGGTCTGGAAATATCCCAGCGGTGTAAATGCCATGATGAAGATAATGGCTACCATAAGTGCCAGTTCCACCATAAAAAGTGTCTTCTGTGAATGTGCGTTTTTCATTTCTTTCTCTCCTTTTGTCCAGTGAAACGGCGCAGCAAAAAGCTAACGTCCCCTGCCTCCTGGCTCCTGTTTGTTTTCCGGGGAAATAAAATGAACGAAACTTCAGAAAAACCGCAGATATGCGGACAAAACAAAACACAAAATCCAAAGAAACCTTTCTCAAAAGTTGCCGCCTCATAAGGTCAGCACTTTTCTTCGGCCCGCTTTGCATTTTCTGCCTGTAGAAAATAGATGTCATACACGATGCGTTTTCCTGCGGAATAACGTTCTTCCTTACTATAGCACATTTTCTCCGGATGGCAAGGGGTTTGACATAAATTTATCGCAAAAGGGCTGCCGCACATGAATGCGGCAGCCCCCTGTTATAATAACTGCATGAAATGATATTAACTATTTGTAACTATTTTATTTTCCTTCTTCTGAACAGAATGCCTGCTCCGGCCAGAATGACCGCGGAAAGCATCGTCATGATGCTCCAGAAGAAAGGCATATTGCTGTCACCTGTCTGGGGTGAAGCCGTCAGAGTTGCGCTGCTTGACGGGGATACCGTAGTATCGCTTTCATCCAAACTGCTGCTATGTTTATGTTTCTTCGAGTTCTTGGATACACCCTGCAGCGTTACTACATGATTTTCTTCCATGTCAGTCACATCAAAGGTATAAGTGCCGTCCTCATTCTTTGTCAGATTGATCTTTTCTCCATTTACCATAACTGCGAAATCAGAGGTCATCTTATAACCTTTGTTAAGAGTGAAGGTAACCTTATAGCCACCGTGCCAGCTCTGAGTGCTCTCACTGGTGGTAAGTGCATAGCCGATCTGCTGTCCGCTCTCTGCGGAAGGATTGACGGTGATGGTCAGCTTTCTTCCCTGTCCGACGGTAACCTCCGCTGCCGGAGATTCCGTATGATTGTTATCTGCTTTGTACCGGATCTCGTAGACTCCATCCGGAAGATCATATACGGAGGTTGCTCCTGCAGGAACTGAAGTGTAGGTTTCCGTACCCTTCAGACGATATTCCATTTTGTCCGTGAGCTTGGTCAGTTTTCCGTCATTCTTGCCGTCGATGGTCTCGGCTTCCGGTGTCACTGCATTCTCTCCGGTGATAGCCGGTGCAGCCTGTGAAGCCTTCGTGATATTCGCGGTTGTTTCCGTCGGCACCGTGACCTGATAATTTTTCGCTGCATCTCCTGATACTGCCATATTGCTGCTGTCTATCGTCACTTTTTTATCATTGCCAACGTTCGCGTTATCAAAAGTTCCTGTCAGTCCGCTGACAGTGAGTTTTCCTTTATCCGCCGGTAAGATCTCGCCATAATCGGTAACCGTAACTGTAGCATCAGTCTTGCCATCATAGATTTTATCTTCTGCCTTTACAGAAACGATGATTTCCTTCTTTGCTACTCTAACGGTTAATTTTCCCGGATTATCTGCACTTCCAACACCTTTATAATTCAGTGCAGGTTCTACATAATACCAAACCTCATAGGAGCCGGCATCCGTCTTCTTAGGTATCTCAGTTGTCCAGTTTGTGCCACCATCGACCGAGTACTTTACCGTTCCTCCGGACACAGAGGTAGTGGTCACCAATTCGTGCTCTGTTCCATCATAAATAAGACCCGTGTTCGCTGTCACGGTTGCTTTTGCCTGAAGTGGAGTGATCTCAAACTTATCATAAATATACTGTTCACCTGCAGTTGATGTAATCTTCACCTTCGCATAATAAGTGCCGACCTTAACCGGCACAGCGCCATTTGATGCAGCCCCGCTGTTAGCAGAAGTCGTCTGCTCTATGGAAATGCTTCCATCATTATTAGCGAGATAATACTCAACAGATCCTGGCAAAGCCCCTGGATATACTTTCTTCAGATTCTCCAATCCACTCACCGTAACACTGGAAGATCCGGTATAAGCATTTCCGGTATATTCCATATTTTTAGCTTCAATCGTGACATCCGGTGTAACTGTTTCACCATTGACAGTAACCGTGTCAACTTTTGCAGTATCCTCACCCGATCCTGTAGTAAGATAATAGGTCGTACCATCTGATGATGCAGCCGAACCGTAAGCCGCGTAATGTGCTGTAAAATAAATTCCATCGAAACCGGTCTTTGTTGCTTTTACAGCAGCCAGCTGTTCCTGTGTAATATGACCACCTTTTGCAATTGTAGTGCCATCCGAAAGTGTCACAGCCTTGTCCGCTGTCCAGTAGGCGAAATAATATCCTGTCTTTGCATTTGTTTCCGGAGGAACTACCAGCTTATCGGTGGGAACCTTCTGGGTATCGGATGAAAGGGGATTGGCTTTATCGTTATCTGTACCAGCAATAACAAAATTAGCCGTATTCACCAGGTAGCCAAGCACCATCTCTGCACCGCCGGTTCCTGATTTTCGCACATATCCACCCTTCACATGATGCTCAGAGTCTGTTCCATGACCAAGGATATATTTATTCGAAAAATTATCATCGTCAGTGCTAGGGCTCCAAAAGCTACTGATTTTGGAATTCCCACTGGTATATGTATCATTCCATTTTAGGTTATTTAATGTAGCGTTAGTATAAATCTTCCCATCATCACTCCAGGGTCTGGCACCTTCTGCACTCGCCGTATAACAGGATCCTGCCACAAGATCTATATCTGTTACCGTATCAATGCCATCCTGTAGCCAGATCTCATAGTCAAAGGAGGTTCCACCATTGGTGCCAGGTGAAATTGTATAATAGCTACTTCCACTATTTTTGCAAACCCAATTTATATTTGTAAGCTTATGGTTCGATGTGATCTTCACATAGACATCATAAGTCTTTCCATTATAGTATTTGAATCCATTCGGAATCTTGATGGTTCTGGAATCATTTGCCTCTAAGCTGTCTTGGGTTCCATTTACCGTACCTGTATTTCCATTCACAAACACTGCCTGGCTGGAAACAATCACCTCCGAATTGATCCCGGAATCAAAGGTAAAGTCCGTAACCGCCTTATCCGCACTAAGAGATTGATCATTCGTTCCTGTTACCTGTCTATAATTACCGTTCTCCTGATCATCCACCATCATCGGTTCCTGAAAGAGTTCCATCAGTGCCAGCAGGGTTTCATTCTCACTGACGTCGATATCATGTTCCTCTGCGAAGTCTGCGATGGCATTCAGCTGTTCAAGCAAAGCTTCCATCTGTTCTTCATCCGTGGTGTCAACATCCTCTGGCTTCGGAAGAGCCTCGATCATAGCCTTCAGTTCTTCTTCCGGAGTCTGCTCCTCCGTCGTCTCATCGATGGTTTCTGTCGGTTCCTGCTGTCCTTCTATAGCGGCGTCTGTAGATGGTTCCTCCGATATTTTTTCTTCTGTTATTGTCATGGAAGAATTTTCCTGTTCTTGAGTATTCTTTTCTTCCGAATCTTTCGGAGCCTGGCTTTCTTCCGTCGGAGTCTGCTTTTCATCCATCGACTCCTGCGGTGTTCCTTCTTTGGATGTCTCCCCGGATAATTCCTCTTTTGCTTCCTCTTTTGGTTCTCCCGTTACTTCTTCAGAAGTCTCTTCCTTTTCAGAATCCTGCTTCGCTTCTGTCGAAGTTTTCTGTTCCTCAGATTCCTCTGTCAGCTCTTTTGACTCTTCGGTCTTCTCTTCAGGCTCTTTGTTCTCTTCTGTCTCGTTCTTCTGCTCTGCCGTCAGATTATCAGCTTCTGCTGCCCGCACCGTCGTGGGCATCATGCTCCCTGCCATAGTCACCGCCAGCAATACCGCCAACCATTGCTTTCTTCTCATAACACTGCATTTCCTTTCTCTTTTGTTGCGCTTTATTCAATATCTATCATGCCACAAATGCATTTTAACGTTTTTTATCGTACATGTATTTTTATTTATTGTCAATCATTTTTTGATTTAAAATATAAATTTCAAATTAATAGTTTATTCACTTTGTATTATAGTCATTGATTTTGATCTTAATTTAATTACATTTTTCACATGACAATCACTCAATCATCTGCTACAATGAAAGAAATATTAGGTAACCATTCAGTGGAGAAATTATGTCGGAAAAAATCACGAATTATCTTACGAAACACAAGATCGATGCGAAAGATATTAAATATATTACCAGAGAGGAGCATAAGACCTGTCTCCATCTGACGGATGGGCGAATCGAGCGAACCTTTATTACCGCCCGGGAATTTTATGAACATCTGGCTCCCTTTGGCTATGTCTCTGTGAACAAAGGAACGATTCTTGCTAAAGATCAGATTGCTCATATCGATCATTTTACTTATTACATGAAGGACGGTGCTTCCTTTAACGGAAGGCGGCGCACCATCGGCGCACACCGCAGACTGAACACAACCCTTACAGAGGCAGCATCCGATGCTGTAAGTCCTTCTTCTATCGCAGAACGATTCTCCGTCTTAGACGATATGCCTGCTGCCTTCTGTGTCATCGAACTGGTTTTTAATGAAGAAGGTTCCGGTGTGGATTTCATCTTTCGCTATTGCAACAAAGAGATGGAAGTACTGGAAGGAAAGACCATCGCTGAGATGATGAACCATTCCTTCTATAAAGTATTTCCCGATGCGGACAAGAAATGGCTGGTCTTTTATGCTGACGTTGCCCTGACCGGGAATCCCCGCAGCTGGCAGTCCTACAGCCCGGAGATTGATAAGGAGCTTGTCATTCACTCCTTCCAGCCTCTGGAAGGCTTCTGTGCATGCCTGCTGCTTCCGGTAAACAAATAAAAGAAAAAAAGGGGACTGCTGCACTTAACGTACAGCAGTCCCCTTTTTTAAGATGAATATCGCTTCAAAAGCTTCGGAAGCGTCTCTCTGGGAATGGGCAATGAAAATCCATGAGGATTGATCATATATGCTTTGGCATCCTTTACCCAGAACTTCTCCAGTTCCTTGAACGGAATCTGGATGGAACGAAGATTTTTCTTATCCTTTGCATATTTCTGGAATTCCCAGACATCCGTAAATACCGGGAAGAAAATGTCGCCGCTCTGATGTTTCAGATACGGAAGTCTGCATTCTTTTAATTCCAGCTTCGGATCACGCTCCTTGCCTTCCGGCGGAAGCACTGCCAGGAACAGCTTGCTCTTTACCAGATTGGAAGAAAACTCCTCATCCATCTCTCTTAAATGCTTCTGATCCACCAGCTCTTTTTTCTTGCGCGCTTCCTGCATAAGATAAATACCGGTCAGCTGCAGGTTCGGCTGATATAGCGGATTCTCGCTTACTTTCTTCTCAAAGTCTTCCGGCAGCACTTCCTTGATCTCAATGCATGCCTCCTGACCTTCTGCAGAATGGAAGCAGATTGCATTTACACCGATAAACGGCAGGGTTCCCAGATGCTGACGTACCTGGTTGAGATACATCTTCTTCATCTCACCCTCCGGCTCCTGCGGATTTACCGGAACCTGAACCTCTACGGTCTTCAGTTCCAGAATCCGGACACGGATGCCCTGCTCTTCCAGCTCTTTCTGCATTTTCTCTGCAGCTTCTTTCTGTTCAAAGAGGTGCACCTGATCATTGTAATCCACTTCCTCGCACTCCACATAGGGCATGTTGGTCAGAATGGAAATGAATGCATATGCCTCTTTCAGATTGTTTACCGCAGTCACTGCAGCCTGCTTCTGCTGATTTCTGTATTTGTCAATATCGATTGCCATGTTATGTCCCCGCTTTACTCGTTATATACCAGAGCCATCATCACCAGCTCTTCGTCGGAATTATTTTCCATTCCGTGGCTCTGACCACATTCAATGATACAGACGTCCTCCGGACCTACCGGAATACGGCTTCCATCATTGTCAATAAACACTCCATGACCAGAAAGGATATAATAGGGTTCTGTGTCTCCCACATGCTGGTGATATCCTACGCTGCTGTGCGGCGCCAGCACTACTTTCGCATACATTTTTCCATGTCCTCGTAATTCTTCTGCTGTTACGATATGATGAACTTCTGCCGTTCCTTTTCCCCCGCGCAGACCTTCTACCATTTTCACTTCTGTCTTACGAACCATTTTCGTTCTCTCCTTTATCCGTCATTCATGCCCGGTGCTTTTCTTCTGCACCGCATCACTGCCCTTATTGTACCATATTCACAGCCAGACCGCTACCCGGAATTTCCGCGCACAGCCCTCCTTTGCCGGAGCAGCAGAAATAATCCGGCACTTTCCTAACCCTCCAGCAGATTCAGGTAATCACCTTTATCAATATGCATCATGCTGATCTGATTCTGGAATCTCCGGAATCCATAGACGCAGTCCACATTCTGGATCAGGGACTGCAGTCTCTCATCCGGAACACATACGATAAGCTGCAGATCCAGCTCTCTCGCATAGCGCAGGCAGACCTCGCTCCGCTCCTTGTCCATCTTGGAAAATGCCTCATCAAGAAGTACCAGACGCACTTTGGAATCCCGGCTGCTCTGCTGCATATAGAGCATGGCAAATCCGGCCAGCAGCGCTACATATTTGGGGTTCTGGCCCTCACCACCGGAATCACGGCCCGCCATCTCATCCACATGGTTCTTTCTGACGGCTCCGTCCTCTCCTTCCACACGTTCATACATGCTGAAGGTCAGATAATTCCGGTAATCTGCATACTGCTCCATCTCCTGCCGTCTGGCATTCAGATTCTGCGCATCACCTTCCTGGGGCGGCATGAATTTTTCCGTGAGCAGATCAATCTTATCCCGGTATTTTACGAAGAATTCGTCTTCCAGAAGGCTCATCTGTCCGTCAAATCCATTGTTGTCCGCGACCTTGCTGTCCAGCTCGCTGGCCATAAGCATCTCGTAGAACTGTCCGTTCTCATTATCCGCCGGACGGATCTCGATCTGATAGGTACTGTCAGAGAACCGGATGCGGGAAAGCAGACGGTTAATCTCTCTTGCATGGCGGTAAGCCGCCTTAATTTCTCCATGAATAGCTGCAATCACATTGTCCCGGAGACTTGCATAGACCTGATCACACTGAATACGGAACTCTTCCTTATACTGAGGCTCGTAGTCTCTCTGGCACTGCTCCAGAATCCGGTCATAGGCGTCATTTTCCTTCTCCACACCGGAAAGGCCATAAGATGCATAGATCCTGTTGAAATCCATTCTGGCGCGGGAACGGTTCTCCTGCTGCTCCTGCTCAAGCTCCTGCAGGGAAGTCAGTTCTCTGGTCATCCGGTTCCGGTAGCTGCTCTCAGACTGACTTGCAAGCTGCTCACTGACTTCTGCTGCCAGTTCTTCATTTTCCACAAATCCTTCTGTGAGAGTTGCCAGCGTTTCCTCATATTTCTTCACATCGGATTCAATGCTTCCCTGTACACGGATATGCTCCATGATCTCCGCCTGCAGATTGCCCACCTTCCGGTTCTGCTCCTGCTGCTTTGCAGTCAGTTCTTCTTTCTGCGCCTCCAGCTGTGCGGTCAGACTGCCATTTTGAAGCTCCCTGATCTCCTGCTCCAGTTTTTCCTGTTTCTTATAATAGCGCTCCAGATCTGCAGCTGCCTGGGATAATTCCAGCACATGCTCCGGCTCCATATGAAGCATCTCAAAACTCAGCGCTTTCTTAAGACTTTTGCAGGTGGATGCATGCTCCTCCAGCTCTTTTTCCAGTACATCCACCCGGTCGGAAAGCTCCGTCATTTTCGCGCGGGAAACTTTCGTTCCGATGCAGGCTCTTAAAGTATAATCTTTCTCCCGCAGATGACGGAACATATAGTTGCTGTAAGAATAGCAGTCCGGTGTCACACCGTCACGTACTTTGGACAGTTCCTCTACCGTCTCACATTTCACCGTGCGGCCCAGATAACGTTTCAGACAGTCGTCCACAAATGTTTCTTCTGTATGAACCGCTTCGTAAAGAGTACCCGGCTGTGCTTTCGGCTCATCCTTCTGAATGGCCTGAGTATTGATCAGATCCACTTCCTGGAATTTCTTCAGGCGGCGGAACAGACTTGCCGCATCAAGGGCATATTCCGGTGCTGTTACCAGACTGTATTTCAGGCGTCCCATGCGGCCTTCCACCGCATTTTTCCATTTTTCATCGGTCACATCAAAAAGATCTGCCAGAATATAGACAGGTGCTTTCTTTCCATAGAGATTGGAAAGGGCGCTCTCCAGCTGGGTTCTGGCCTGCCGGAGATTCTTATCATAAGGCTTCCGGTCGTGCTTCAGTTCCTCGAGAATCTCTTTCTTCTCTTCCAGCTCCGCAGACAGCACTCTCTGGCGTTCCGTCAGGTCATCCAGCTCTTCTTCCACGTTCTCTCTGGCTTCTTCCAGACGTTTCTGAAGTTCCTTACAGTTCTCTTCCGTCACATTTCCTTTGCGGAATTCATTCAGAAGCTGCAGGGCAAAATTGCTCACATAACCGGAAACAATCTCGTCTGCCTCCCATGCACTTAAGTCATCCAGAAGCTTCCGCCACTGACGACTGTTACCGGAAAGCAGTACCACCGTATTTTCCAGTTCTTTTAATTCCTTCTGCTTCTGTCCGTAATCACTGGAGCGAAGGGCTGCCTGGATCTCTACCAGCTCTGCAGACAATGTTTCCGATGCTTTTTCTTCCTCTGCCTGCTGTTGCTGCAGCGTCTCCACTGCTTCCGTCTCTTTCTTCAGATCCTGGGTTCTGGTCTCCAGATGGGCTTTGGCGCTCTCTATCTCAATATATTTTAAAACCGCTTCCGCATGTACCATATCTGCGCGGGTCTTTACCAGGCCTTCATGGCTCTCCCGGATCTCACTGAGCAGCCGGATTCTCTGCTCCAGATCTTCCACCCGCTCCTTAATCTCCCGGTAAGCGCCCAGCTGCTCACTGATTTTCTCAATGGCACTTTCCCGGCTCTTCGGGAACATGTAATCTTTGATAAACTGTCCGGTACCATTGGTCATCCGAAGGGCAATGGCGCTCTTCTCCATGGTCATCAGGCGCTGTGCATCCACCGATCCCAGAATCACTTCATATAAAGTATTTACATAGGACTCTCTGGACGGATAGAGACGGTTCACATCTCCTCTGCCCCGGTTGTCCGGACCGTTTTTCCGCTCCTCGCAGAGTTTCTTCATCCGGGCTCTGGAATAGGGAATGCTACCCTCCATCAGATACTCATCCTCCGGCATGGAACCGGAGTGGCTGAAAAAGGTATATTTTCCATTCATATCCGTATCTGCTCTGCCAATCTCAAAGAGTACGCCGAAACAGGTGGTGATGCCATTTCCCGTATCTTTGATTTCCAGTACCAGTGTGGAGCAGAAATCCTGCCCGCCACGGTTGGCTGTCCCGTCTTTCTGCTCACCGCGGAGATAACTCATAACGCTTCTCCGGTTCTTTGCATCGTCTGCCGCTTTGTTCAGGAAGGATGCGGACATACTTCCATAGAGCACCACCTGGATGGCGTCCATGACCGTTGATTTTCCCGAACCACTCTTTCCGCTGAACAGATTCACATATTCATGAAACTCCATCATGCGATGGCTGATTCCACCCCAGTTATTCAGCAGCATCCGGGTTATAATCTTCTTCGCCTGCTTCAACTTCCTCTTCCTCCCTGTTTTCTGCTTCCTGTATTTCTTCTCTGTATTTCTCCACCAGCCGGTTCATATCGAGGGCGGAGCAATAGAGATTAATCGTTCCGTAAATGTAAATGGGCGTCTCATCGTCCACATCCCGGACAGCGCCCGGCACATCAATCATCTGATGCATTCTCATAAGATACAATGCTTCCCGCCATTCGGCCGTGGTCAGCTTTCTCGTAATGAGATTGGTGTTTTTTCCGTATTCACGCATTTCCGGCAAATTGGTCACTGTGGCATGCAGTCCCTCGCCCAGCACCTTGTCCCGGTAAATCAGTTTCAAAATTAATACCAGCAGCGTGGTCGTCACAGACATACGCTCCGATGCAGCACCCTCTCCGGTCAGCCGGAAAATATGTTCCTGGGGATCGTGGGTCAGCTCACATCCCAGTACCGATACATACTCTTCAATAAATGCCCGGTGTTTCGCACAGGTCTGGTATCTGGGATTATCCCTGGGCGTTAAAGTTGCCGGATCATATTTGGTCTGCAGAATGCAGGTCTGGCGGAACAGATCCCGGATCGTCCGTTTTACTTCCTCCGCTTCCGACAGCGAAAGTTCTTCTAAATATGTACTCATGCTTCGTTTGTCTCCTCTTCTGCATTCTCTATGGTAAGGCCGGAGAACGTAAGTCCTCCCTCACCCCGGATCTCGTCTCCAACAGAAATTTTCTGCGCGTCATCCTGCCGCTCGGTAGCCTCCTGCCAGATAAAGAACAGCTTCTCCAGATCTTCCACCGACTGAACCGCATCCTTTGTAATAGAAAAGACACCGTCTTTCTCGTGTTCCTTTCGGAAGGACCGGATCTCTTCCCTGGTATACAAAGGCTGCAAAATAAAATCTTCCATGTCGCCGGAATGGGTCTCTCCTGCGGAGACCGATACCGGCTGAAATGCTTCCCGCTCCATATCTCTTGGCGTGTAAAAGCTCTTTTCCGTGATCACCCGGTACGGGGATGTCACACCCATAGAGGATACCAGATCTTCCAGAATCTCTTCTTTCCGGCTGCTCCGGTTCAAAAGGTTCACCAGCTGCAGCGTCTGATCTTCCTCTGCCGATCCCTCCCGCAAAATGTACCGGATTCTGGCCGCCGCCCGGCTGGCAAAGACCGTCTTCTGCTCAATCAACCGGTTATACCGCCTCTCAATGGCATCAAACTCCCGCTCAATCCGGAGCAGAATCTCCGCTGCTCCGTCATCCGTATCCGGATTGCTCAGATTCTGGTCAATCAACTCCTTCACCGCTTCTTTATAACGATAAAAACTGTCTGTGGTAGTCAGAATCGCATATTTTTTACTGTCGCTGTTATGGATTTCCCGGATCAGCACTTCCTGGATACCTCGGAAATCCTTCTGTCCCGACAATTCATCAAAATACCCTCTCATACCTTCCTGCATAGCCGCCAGCATCTGGGACAGCTTTCTGGAAGTACGAAGGGCACTTTTCAATATTTCCATATTTTTTTCCGGATCGGAACTGTAGGTGAAGAGATAGCTGTACACTGCCAGCACGCTCTCCCGCTCCTCACTGTCCTCCTCTGCCGACAGCTTCTGGAATAATTCCACATAGAGCTGGCTGTACTCCGGAAATGACACCACATAGCTGTTCAGCGTCTCGTCAAAATCCTGCCGGAGCCATCCCCACTCTTCAAAATGCCGGAGGCAGACCGCTGCCATATTGCTTCTGGTCAGAAGACTCCCTTCCTCGTCAAACCGTTCCTCACTCCAGTCAATGGTAGCCACTGCCAGCTGCTCATTGATGATGGCACGGCATTCCTGCTCCGTAAGGCCAAGCGCCGAATACGACCGGCCGCTCTCCTCATGGATCGCCGCCAGAAACGCCATATAATAATCCATATATTTGCTTCCGAATAATTTATAAAAATCTTTCGGAATCCGTTCCAACAGATTCATTTGTACTAACTAACCTGCCCTTCTTCGTTCTTCACTAAATTTTTATTATACAGGGATTTTGGCAAAAAGAAAAGGCATGCCTTCACATTTCTGTCAAAGCAAAAATATCGTACAAAATTCGTCTTGACAGCACCCGGTAAACAATGGTACTTTTTACAGAGAATTTCATATAAATCTAAAGCGAAGAGGTGCAAAACATGCAGGAATTAAAGCCGATCAAAGAAGGTAAAGTACGCGAGATTTATGATAATGGCGACAGCCTTATCATGGTTGCGACGGACCGCATCAGCTGTTTCGATGTGATCCTGCACAACGAGGTTACGAAAAAAGGTACGGTTCTGACTCAGATGTCCAAATTCTGGTTCGATATGACCAAAGACATCCTGCCGAACCATATGCTCTCTGTTGATGTGAAAGACATGCCGGAATATTTCCAGCAGCCGAAGTTCGAAGGCAAATCCATGATGTGCCGGAAACTTCAGATGCTTCCTATCGAATGCATCGTCCGTGGCTACATCACCGGAAGCGGCTGGGCAAGTTACAAAGAGAATGGTACTGTCTGCGGTATCAAACTGCCGGAAGGCCTGAAAGAATCCGATAAACTGCCGGAACCGATCTACACACCGTCCACCAAAGCCGAGATCGGTGATCACGACGAGAACATTTCCTTCGAGCAGAGTATCGCTCATCTGGAGAAATATTTCCCGGGAAAAGGCGAGGAATATGCAACACTCCTGCGCGACAACACCATTGCATTATATAAGAAATGTGCAGAATATGCACTGAGCAAGGGAATCATCATTGCAGATACCAAGTTCGAGTTCGGTCTGGACGAGAACGGCAATCTGGTCATCGGCGATGAGATGCTGACTCCGGACAGTTCCCGTTTCTGGCCGGCAGACGGTTATGAGCCGGGACATGGTCAGCCTTCCTTTGACAAACAGTTCGCCCGCGACTGGCTCAAAGCCAACCCGGACAATGACTGGACACTTCCGCAGGAGATCGTGGACAAGACCATCGAGAAATACCTGCAGGCATACAAAATGCTCACCGGAAAAGATTTGTAAATCAAAAGTGTCAATCTGTGAAAAGGAACCGCTCACGCTAAGTCCTCGATCCAGCGGACGTTCCTTTCACAGGTTGACACTTTATTTTATTCACAACTGACACAGATCCGTTCCATAATCTCATCCGCCTGGTCCATATCAATAGACGAATAATTCATGACATAGACATTCTGCGCTTTCGCATTTCCATAATAATAACTGGAAAGGGGCACCAGACGGATTCCTCTCTCCCTGGCTTTCTCTATCACCTGCTCCTCCGGCACTTCTGTCCGGATATGCATGAGGAAATGAAGTCCCGCCTCCTCACCGGAGACGGTCACCCGGTCTTTCAGACGGCTTCTCTTCAAAGCTTCCAGCAGAAGATCCCGCTTTTTCCGATAATGGTTCCGAAGCCGGTTCACATGGGTCTCAAATTTTCCCTCTTCAATAAATCGTGATAAGGTGTACTGTTCAAAATTCGATACGGTACAGGAATAAAAGGACAGCTGGCGGTAAAACCGCGGCACCAGTTTTTCCGACAGAATCATATAGCTGATTCGGACGGTGGAACAAAGGGTTTTGGTAAAGGTATTCATATAAATAATATTATCTGCCAGATCAAGACCCTGCAGAGTCGGAATGGGCTGACCGCTCAGACGAAGTTCGCTGTCGTAATCATCCTCGATAATATACCGGTCTTCCTTCTCCGCTGCCCACCGAAGCAGCTCCGAGCGTCTGCTGACCGGCATGACAATTCCGGTAGGATACTGATGGGATGGTGTAATATGGATCACATCCACTTTCTTCTCTTCCAGTTCCTGCACCAGAATACCCGCCTCATCCATGGAGATCCATGCGCAGGGCACACCGTAGCTTCCATAGATTTTCTCCAGCTTCCGATAACCCGGATTTTCCACTCCATAGATCTTCTCATTTCCTAAGAGCTGAATCAACAATCCATATAAATACTCGGTTCCGGCTCCCACGATGATCTGATCCGGACTCACGGACATGCCCCGGAAATCCCACAGATACCGGGCAATATTTTCCCGCAGATCAGCGATACCCCCACAGGGTGAATTCTTCATCAGTTCCACCCGGCTGTCACTTAAGATTTCCCTTACTCCTCTGGACCAGATGGTAAATGGAAACAGATCTGAAGACGTCTGGTTACTGGAGAAATCTGCAAACCAGGCAATCTCTTTTTCCGGCCGTGGCATGACTGCTTCCGAAACAGGTTCCCGTTTCTTCACATGCAACGTTCCCACATCCGCAATATAAAACCCTTTCTTCGGCATGGAATAGATGTAGCCCTCTGCCACCAGCTGTGCATAGGCATTTTCCACGGTAATCACGCTGACACCCAGATTGGAGGCAAAAATCCGCTTGGACGGAAGCTTCTCTCCCGGCTTTAAATTACCTTCGATAATGTCTTTTTTAATACATTTACACAAATATTCGTACAGAGACTCTGTCCCTGCATTCATCAGATTATAGGTTATCATGCACGTACATTCTCTTTCTGTGTGACTTTCTTCACACAATAGAAACAGGTCGGCGCAATATAGCAGCAGGCTGCAATCCATGCTGTCTGATCTGCAAAATTAAATTCCAGAACGCTTCTGCCGTTTTCACCAGAAGATCATCCGGATATTCATACGTTATGGTATGAAGCGCCGGATGATCTTCTCCGGCTCCGATTCCGAAGAAAGCTCCCTTACACTTCTTTAAATAATGTCCAAAATCCTCGCTCCATCGCATGGGAACTTCCAGATGTTTTCCGTTACACTTCTCCATCACCTTTTCCGCGCAGGCAGGATCATTTTCCGTGGCAGGAAAGACGTCCTGCTCTTCCATCTCAAATCCAAGCCCGTCCGCTTCCGCCAGATCCTTCGCAGTCTTCAGAACCGTCTCCCTCAAAAGCTCCAGATCCTTTCCATGCTCTGCCCGGAGCGTCAGCCAGACTTCCGCGTCAGCTGCTGCCGCGCCAAAGGCCTTTTCGCCCATCTGCACGCCAATGACTGTGCAGAGCACCATGCCGGTATAAGCGTCCGATACCAGGAATTCCGGCACCTGTCTTAACAGTTCTCCCACTGTGTGTGCAGGAGACAGGCCATTTTCCGGGTAAGCCGCGTGTGTTGCCTTTCCATGAAATTTTAACGTCATGCCTTCTGATCCGCAGGCAAAGGTTCCTGTTCTGGTATAGACCTGCCCAAATGCGAAGCCTGGAAGATTGTGTGCACCATAGATTTCTGAAATCTGTTCTTTTTCAAATAACTCTGTGCACGGATACGCTCCTGCTCCTGTCTCCTCCGCAGGCTGGAATAAGAGAAACACATCCCTTCCTACGGTCTTTCCTTCCAGCATCAGTGCCAGACCACAGAGTGCTGACGCATGACCATCGTGTCCACAGAGATGGGCAGCTCCTCCTTCCGGAAGCGCCAGTGCATCATAATCTGCCCGGAATGCAATCCCCTTTCCTGTGCCCTCTCTGTGTGCCGCATAAAATCCTTCGCCGCAGTCATTGAGTTCCAGGCTGGTATGTGCTTTCAAAAATGCCTGTAATGTCTCTTTCGTCTGCTTCTCCTGACCGGAAATCTCCGGACAGGCATGCAGTGTATGTCTTAATTTTGTGATTTCTTCTCTTATAAATGTATCCATGATGATTTCTCCTGTTGTCCTGCTATTCTGTTATCGTTTCCAACAGCCTTATGCTATCACGAACTCAGAGTATATTCAAATTTTTACTTACATTTTTTCTGATCATGCCATCCAGTCCTTCACCGTCTGCCTGATCGTTCCCACGATTACGCTTTTCGCCACCTTCGTGCATAACGGTGTGTCCAACTGGTTCTGCAACTGGATTCAGCTGGCTGTGCTCTGCTTCCCGGTTGCTCTCTGCCTGCAGATCTTTTTCGCAGGACCGCTGGTAAGATTTGTGTTCCGTAAAATTTTTGTTCAATAGCAGATGCAACAGCAACGAAACAGCACCATTTTCACGGTGCTGTCTCGTCATTTTGCATTCTTTCATAAGTCTTTAAGAGCGTCTTCTACGCCGCAGGAGCAGATATCCTCCGCAAGCCAGCAATGCTCCGGCCGCCAGCCCTGCATAGAGCCGCCAGTCATCCGTATCTCCCGTGCGGGACGGTTCTACCGGCTGCAGATCAGTAACTGCTGCCTGGGAGTTATGTCCCCTGTCAGAGGAATGCTTCCCTCTCGAACGCTTCTGGTCTGCCTGATGTACTTCACAGAGCGTTCCGATGTTGTCATCCCCAATGGTAAATGCCACCGGTGTACTGTCAATGCGGTAGCCTTTGGCTGCTGCTATCTCTATAAACTGGTAGTCACCTCTTGGAAGTCCTGTCACCGTCACAGTGCCATCTTCACCGGTCGTGAGGATCTTCGCATCGTTCCAGATTCCCCACAGGGCATTGCCCTCAGCATCCTGACCGGTATAGTAATCCATCTGTGCCGTACGGTATAATACATAACCGGCACCCTGCAGCACCTGACCGTCCAGTGTCAGTGCATGCTTGGTGATGCGTGCCCCATAGCGGTCCACCAGCTGGTTGGTCAGCACAGACTTGAACATGCCGTCCTTCTCCTGCACGGTCGTGCCGGAGACGCGGTAACGTCCACCATCTGCATCCTGAACCGTATAGCTCTGGCCATCCTGGTAGATAAGCTTTGTCTCCTGTGCCCGGTAACTGTATATCTGTCCGTCTTCGCTGTACGGACGAAGCCCTACAAGAGATGTCTCCCATCCGTCCTTGCCTGTGAGGGTGAGAAGTCCATCCTCCCCTACCTCCACGGTACTGCCGGAGCCTGTCCTGTAAGTACCTGCCGGAAGGGTCTTCCATGTGTCTGCATCCCCGGATAATGCATATTCCAGACATACTTCGATCTTCTCCGGGCGGAGTGCCTCCGCACCCTTTACACCGTCTTCCCCTGTCCATTCTTTGGATACCGTTAGGGACACGGTATTCAGCGTATTGATAATTACAAATTTCTGTACTTCAGAGGCCGTGCCCTTCCATGCTGTGCCGGCTTTCTGGTCTGTCTTCTGATCGATACTTCCGTCTGCCTTTGCCGTATAGATCTCAGAGCTGTAAGCAGCTGAGATGCCCGGTTCCGTAACACGGTACTTCACTTCCCTGCTGACACCATTCACCAGCGCCTTCGCCGGAAGGTTCTCCCAGCGTGCCGGGGTGGCTGCCTTTCCGTTTCCTGCCGCCACAGCTGTCTGGGTCGGATCGGATGTGGTGTAGGCCTTGTAGTTGTCATCGTAACAGTTGTCCCAGTTCAGACTGTCCTTCGTAATCTCTGACCAGGTCGTGCCTCCGTCCAGACTGTACTGGAGGGAAAGCTCCACTCCATTGCTCTCAGGACGCAGTCTGAAGCGGTTCTCCCCGTCTTCCCACTGCTTGGATACTTCGATGGTAAAGAGATTGTGGCGGTCGATGAGGGTATTTTCTGCACTGGCTGTCCAGCTGCCGTCTTCCTTCTGCGTGGTCGTCACCTTCGCAAGATAACGTCCCATATCACCCGTCCATGTCTTTTCCGTATTGTCAAATGCACCATTCTTCGCAGCATCTGACTGAGTGCCGGAAGCAGTCGTATAGGTAAGGCTCACCTCCGATACCCGGTACTGGTAGTTGGTTCCGGTCTGGTCACAGAGCGGCAGTCCGGCCAGTTCCGTCTTCCATGTGTCTGATGCATCCGCAGGCTCCGCTATGGTCACAATACCATCCGTAAAACCTGGCAAATTCGTCCACGTACCGGAATCTCCAACACGGTATTCCACCTGAAAGCTGATGGAATCCGGACGATAAGATGCCCCATCTGTGCCTTCTTCTTTCCACTCCTTCTGAATCGTCAGGGAGGTTGTATTCAGGCTGTTGGTAATCGTAAAACTCCGCGTAGTTGAACCATTGTATTTGATCGTTCCGTCAAATGCTCCCGAATCAGCGCTTCCTGTATAAGCCTTGTTATCATCATCCTCTGTAATCTTATAGAGCACTTCAACCGATGTTCCATCCACCAATGCCTTTGCCGGAAGATTCTTCCAGGTCACTGCCGGTTCTGAACTAGTACTGGTCAGCACACCATTTCCAGCTGTTGTGGTGCATACTGCCCCGCCTGCATAATACAGATAGTCGGTGTCGCCGATATGATAATATTTTTTCTGGTCCTCTCCTGCTGTCGGTATCGTAGTCCAGGTGTTTCCATTGTCAAGCGAATACCAAAGCGTCAGAGCAATGCTGCTATCCGTATTCCGGAGACGGTACTTATTCCCCTCATCACTCCAGACTTTTTTCGCCGAAATATTAAATAGCTGCGGTGCATATACATTCGTGAAGGTGAAGGTAAAGGTAGGCACATTCACATCTCCATAGCTTCCTGAACTCTTTTTCGGGCTGTCTGCTGTGGCTGTATAGCCTGGTACACCTGCTTCGGTAACACTCATGGATGCCACATTAAATCCAGTGTCATTAGATTCCGCAGGTACCAGTATCACACCCGTTGAGTAGTAGTTCCCGGAACGCTTCTGTGTATCCGTCAGTGTCGTATTTGTAGTAGCTGTCACAGGAGAAGCTGTGACCGTTGTTGTGGCATCTGCAGAATCATTCTTCTTCAGCGTAATGGTCAGATCGCCAGGACGCTGTCCATCCTGATTCTGATTGTCCTTCCATTCCTTGATGATCTCCACCTGCTGAACCGGGATGGTATTGGTGAGGGTGGCTGTGTTGTTATCATCTGTGGCATGGATGCCAGTAGTAGCATCGGTAGCAGTACTATAATAGTATACTGGAGCACTACTGCCATATTGTACCGTCTCCTTGATACGGTATTCCTGATAATTCACTCCATCCTGTCCAGCAACATTCGTTCTTTCCTTGTATAATGGAACCGTATATTTATTCGTATCCAGGTTAGTGAATAACTTTTTATACTCACCCTTGTTATCCGGGCTGAATGTGGTCTGCACCGCTTTTCCGTCTTTCAGCAGATTAATCCATTCACTGCCATTATAATACTGCACCGTGATGGTGATGGTCGGCAGCGCTCCCAGTGCCAGCAGACGGTCAAACTCTTCATCAGTCATATCCTCTGGTTCTGCATTTTCAAGCTGTGTTTTCCAGTTTTTATGGAAATAAATCGTTCCAAGAGGCAGCGTATTTGTCAATGTGACTGTCATGACCCCGTTCTTATAGACACAGCTGCTCTCTTCATGTTCATAACTCGGAGCCTGATTTTCACCTTCTATCAGATAATAGTCAAACTCTTTTCCATCCGGAGCGTAGACAAGGAGCTCCGGATTCTGAGCATTACCTCCGGCTGTAGCTTTCCAGCTGTTAGTCGAATTTAAGGAAACAGTATCTACCTCATAGTCATTGTCTTTATCATGGTCATTCCCTTTAATTGATCGATATAAATTCAAAGTGATTTCTGAGGGTCTTCTTCCCCATGAATCATTCCCGTCATTCTCCCATATCTTCTCTGCCTGAACATAGGTATAGGAACCATTCCCGTCTTTATCAAACTTCTTACCGCTGTACGTATTCGTGAACTCCGCACCGCTATAACTAACATTTCCTGAAGATGTATCTTTCGTCGGTGTCATATTTTCGTTGTTTGAAGCAGTAAGCTGATATCCGTTCACGGGAGTCTCCTGTACTTCATAGATGATGTCACTTCCATTCGGGGCAATACTTTTCAACTTACCAAGTGATACAGTCCAGACAGCGGTATTGGACTCACTACTGGCAATAGTAACGTTAATTGTTGGCTTTGTATCACCATCCATCTGATCACCGCCGTTACATTCTATTGAACCTTCAACGTAATACGTTTCTGGCTCATACACAGGGGTCAAAGTCACAGTGTAGAAAGCCGAGGCGACTTCATCTCCTTTTATCAAAGTTCCATCGCCACTGGTTGTGCTTGCATATCCCTTTATCTCGAATTTAATGGAGGCGGGCAGCTGCGTTGCTTTACGGGTGCTGTTCGTTTCGACCGTAATCAAGCCATGTTGCGCATCCAAACTAAAAGAAGTTCCGTCTGGCGCAGACCCGACAGTCCATGTTTTCGTAAAGGAAAGCTTCGCTGTTGGGTTACCGGTGTAGGTGTTGATATAATCCTGCGGGCTGATAGAGGTACCGGTCTGTTTAAAGTATTTGCCATACTTGTCTCCAAGAGCATCTTCTTCCACAGAGTACGTATATTGTTGTCCATATGCATCATACTTCGGAAGATTGGTTATCTTATAACTGTAATTGTTTGTACCGGAGAATGTCACATTATTTTGCGCATTCGTTTTAGGAGCGACAGTCTTTGTTCCCAGTGTTACATACAGCCCTGCATCTTTTGAAGCAACATTTTGGGTGAAGTCGCTTGCGACAACATAACTATAATCGTCGGTTCCATTCTGCTTTCCGGATTGTCTTTTAATCCGGAACGTCACGTTCGGCAGATAACTTTCATCGATGCTGCTTCCATTCGGAAGTCTCCAGATCTTCCTGCCGTTCACATTGGTAGTAGCTTCCTTATAGTTGATGACTGTACGTGACCAGTATCTGCAGTAGTCCTGTGAAGCGCCCTCGGCACTGTTTTTCACAATCTGTCCGTCTTTCACTGCGGTACTGTGCAGACCGTCCGTGACGATCAGGAAGCCTGCACCGAGGATACTGCTGTAGGTACTGTCCAGGTAATTTGGCTGAAATACATCTTCTGTGGAGTCAACATCTCTTGTCTGCGGTGTGAAGAGTTTCGTATTGGCTTTTCCTGCATCAATAGGTTCTCCACCCACCGTACTGCCTACATGGAAATTGACATAGCGGGTACTGTAATCCGTATCCGTCGGTATGGTCTCGATGAGGAAATAGATATACGGATTTCCCTTCTCATCATAACGCTCATTCTGCGTAAACCGAGAGCTGTTCCAATACCAGTCATTATTCCTGGTATTCCATTTGAAGCGGGTCTCATTTCCAATTTCTACCAGGTCTGGTTTCTCAGCCTTTAAAAAAGCTTCCTGCGCTTTTTTGATCTGCTCTTTTGTAAGCTTTGTATCATCACCAAGCTTTTTTTTAAATGCCGCTTCCAGTGCTTCTGCACTCTCATACTTACTTGTCCGGTAGATAGAAAATGTAATATCCGGTCTTGAGGAAGCTGATGAGCCATCATCCTGCCATACCTTGTTGGCAGTCAGTGTCAGCATCTGCGCTCTCTTATTAGTCACTTCATATGTATACTTGTCTGATTTTCCCAAACTTTCCGCATAGGAAATTGTCCTTGTGGCACTGACCGTATAATTGTGATATAACGTATCACTTTCTTGATCCTTCTCAGTGGCAGTTACCTGAAGTCCCGACAGCACATCACAACCCCTGTCATCCGTACTGGTCTCTGTGACGGTATAAAGTTTAGAGCTGTCTGACGCTTCATCATTGAACGTGCCATTGTACTTCAGGAGGATTGCCACTTCGTTGACGCTGTAGGTATAAAGCTTGCCCAGGCCGTCATACTTCGGATAATTGCCCTTCTGATATTCGGAAGTTGTTTGCCATCTGGTCAAATATTCAGCTGGAATCCCGGTTGAACTGTCTTGGTCGGGACCAGTCAGCACGTTATTAGAACCACTCTCAGATTCCCAGGTATTGGAATATGCATCCGTTGCATTATCTTTGATTTTATCAAGCTTCAGCCAGACTACGTTCTCACCATTCTGATTTACGGCAAGTACAGCGGCTTCTTTTTCTGAGGCGTTCGTTCCTGTCAGCCAGTTCTTGGTGATCTTAAAGTTCACCGTACCGGTACGCTGGTTGTAAATCGTATAACTGCCGTCACTACTATTGGACAGATAGACATTGTAGTTATGCTTCAGCCCGGACTGCGAGCTTGTCATGCCGATGACCACACTGTTAAGATCTGAACGGGCAGTTTCACTAAAGTATGTTTTATAGCTGTCTTTTGCAGTGATACCTTCAGCAGTCTGTTTACTACGACTCTTTATCTTTGCAAAATCTGTAGTCGTATCTGCATCGGTGAAGACTGACTCTCCTCCCTCAGTACTTCCTGTTTTCAGAAGATCAATCGCTCCGTCATCTCCGATCGTTTCCTCCACCAGCAGGTAATTGTTATAGTTTTTGTCACTATCTATCGGGTCGATAGTAAACAACTGATACCAGTTATTTGCATTATTGAGGGTAATCTTCTGCCGATTATCTACTTTTAACCATTGTCCGTCTGTATTCTTATGGTACAGTGCGACGGTCACCGGATGCCGGCAGGCAACATCCCCATCATCCAGCCAGATCTTTTGCACTTCAAAGGTCAGAACTCCATCATCTCCTGTCGGATAGTTATAGAACTTGACCTGGTTCTGAAGATAGATATCTTCATCGACCGTGCTTCTTGCTACCGATTTCTCAAAAGTCAGCGTCTTTCCCCACGGTACTGTTTGCAGCTGGTTTCCTGACGCATCATAGGCGGTCTCGGTTACCGTGTAGCTATACTCCGAGCCATCCTCATCGTAGCGCGGAAGATTCTGCCAGAATCTGTTTATATCCTCTCCTATTTTGATCTTGATATCCTTAACTTCATCACCCTCAATTACTTTCTGATTGTCATCGATGGTGATGGAATGAATGATATTCTTTTCTGCCAATGAAGTATCATCAGGTGCTGCACTTTGTGCGCCATCACTTCTGGTCAGATGGAACAGGATATAGGCACCTTCGTATATTTTTCCTTCACTATCGAGCCACTCCTGAAGGGTCTTGTTTTTGTCTGTACCCCAGCCATTCTCTGCCCAAATCTTGTTTACCTGAACTTCTGTCTTTCCGACCAGACGGTTCGTGACACTTCCATCGTCATTATAGATAACCTGAAAGTGTACTGTGGTATTCTTGTTTTCTACTCCCGGTCCCAGCGGGGCAACCGTATCATTTTCCCCTTTCGGTGTCTGGACAGTATTTTCTTCAAAGTATGCTCCGTCATCTGCACTTACCGTCTGATTACCCATACTGATGGAAGTCTCCACCCAGCGGTACTGAATCACGGCTCCATTTTCATCATATTTAGGAACGGAGACTCCCTCTTTGTCAGTGACAGTCGTCTCTTCTCCACGGAAGCCTGACAATTCCCTGGTCACTGTTGTGCCATTACCGTCTGTCACATTCACCCATACATTTTTGCCATCTTCGTCTTGCGTCTGCCTCTGAAGCATCAGCGTGACGGAAACATTATCAATATTCTGGAGATCCTGTATGGCAACCGATGCGAAGGTCTTGGTGGCCGTCTGCGAGGTATTTGCCTGACGTCTGATCTCCAGTGTTCCAAGATTCAGAAGATAGCCGCCTGCATCTGCTGCATTTTTGACTGCTTCGTCATAGAATTCCGGGTTCTGATTAAGACCCACATAATCGCCTGCATTCGGAATATCCACCAGAACATAGTAGTAGTACCGGTTTCCTTCTGAATCATACATCGGAAGTTCTGCTGTACCACCATCTCTGCCGATTACAACAGTGTTTGCTCCACCCGTAGCAGTATCTTTAGGAATTTCCGCACTGTCATATCCCTGTACCGGGTGAAGTTTCTCCAGGTCTACACTTCCATCTGCAGTTTCAGCGGCACGATAGAGATAGATGACCGGCTTCGGACGAGCAGTTGTATCTGCTCCCTCATCTTCCCACTTGTAGTTGATGGTATAATAATATTCCTTCCCGATGGTGTTCGTGATACTTGCACCATGGTACAGCTTACCATCTGTATTCGCATATCCTTCCGGGTTCTCCACCTTCTGGCTGTATTCACCGCCCGGATTATAGCGGGCTTCGGTCTCTGCTGAGGTATCATTCGGTATGTTGTTGACTGAGATGTCAGTTGTACTTTTCTGGGTCAGATAGTACGTAACGCTGTTGCCGTCTGCATCCACAGTCGGAAGCCCGCTGACCTTCACTGTCCAGGTGTCGCCCTTCTGCTCAATCTCAATCTCTGTCCCGGATACCGGAAGATCCGTTCCGCCTGCTGATGCATGGAGTTCAAGGTTCGCCTTGAAAGCTTCCAGTTCCTGTGCATTCAGTCCCTGTGCACGCGCTTCCGTCAGCACCTCGACTTCATATCTCCCAGTGGATTCATTCCAATAATTATACTTGTCCCCTTCCTTATGGCTTCCCGGCCGGGTCAGGTACTTATTGCCGTTATCCTTCCAGTCAATGGTGATCGAGAAATCCGTTGTCTTCGTATTCGTCAGGGAGATATTACCACTATCAACGGCATCCTGCCTTTTCAGGGTCAGCTCTGTAGAATCCTCTCCTGACGCATCCAGCTGATTATCCGTCAGCACCCAGGCTCCATCCTCATTTTCCAGGCTGGAGAGCGTGTAGCCAGATACATTATCCGTATTCTCTTTTACGGCATAATATACGTACAGTACCTTTTTGTCCGTGCCTTCTTCTGAGCCATCCCCTGTGGTGGTGATTGTCACCTGTTTTGGAAGCTTATTTTCATAGCTGTATGCCCATGAACCAGGGCTTTCTGTGAATGTTGCGGCAGGGAAGTCTTCACTCCCCTCCTCACTTGTCCACCAGTTCTCGCCAAAGTCTTTTGCGGTATTCTCTTTAGTAAAACACCGATAGCCTTCTGTGGGCACACTTTCTGCAGTATCACTTACTGCATAGTACAATGTCAGAAGGCTTTCTTTATCGGTTATATCTGCTGCGTCTCCACCCATCCAGTTTTTGGAGATGGTGAAGCCGTTATAATAAGCATAATCGTACTCTGTTTCAGATTCCTGGTCATCCTGTTCATCCAGAATGGCGTCACCTGCCTCGTCGACCAGCATGATCGCGTTGTTCTGCGATTCCTGCTCCTGCTGTTCTTCTTCGTCGGCGCTTCCGATGTTTTCCCCATTCTCCGTACTGCCGGTGTCACCGGTGGTCTCTTCGTCCTCTGTATCACCGGTGTTCTCTTCGTCTTTTGCGTCTCCGGTGTCCTCTTTGTCCTTTGCGTCTCCGGTGTTCTCTTCGTCCTTTGCGTCTCCGGGGTTCTCTTCGTCCTTTGCGTCACCGGTATTTTCTTCGTCCTTTGCGTCTCCGGTGCTCTCTTCGTCTTTTGCAGCTCCGGTGTTCTCTTCGTCCTTTGCGTCGCCGGTGTTCTCTTCGTTCTCTGTGTCACCGATGTCCTCTTCGTCCTTTGCGTCTCCGGGGTTCTCTGTGTCACTGGTATCACCGGCATCATCGGTGGCTGCATTGCTGTTATTCTCACTGTCTGTGTTCTCAGCAGCGGCTTTCAGCCCAGAATCATTCTGTGCATAGGTTGTCGGCATATTGCCGGCTGCCAGCGTTACTACCAGCAAAAGCGCTGCCCATTTTTTTAGTCTCCGCATAAACTACCATCCTCTCTCACACCCCCCCCGAAAAATTCGAGGGTTTCTTTTTTACTGCAAATAACCTGCCAGCTCATAGACCCGGGCTCTTGTCAGGTCAGCCCCGGTCTGGTTCATGACCTCTTCCTGCAGGCTGCCGCCGGCATAATCGGCACCGGCCTCCTGGATCTTCCGGTCTTTTTCCTGAATCCATTCCTTTTCCTCCGCTGTGAGGTTGTTCATGGTATCCTCATCCAGAGAAGCTTTTAACTGTTTCCAGAATGTGTTCAGCTGATCGTCCCAGAGAGTATAAAGCTCCTTGGACAGTTCATTATAATCCAGCTGCGTCAGAGATTCATCGGTCTCCATCTTCTGCTGGATCTCGGAAGCCTTCTTCTCAGTCTCTTCCAGTCCGTTTATCTTTGCAGCCACGGCACTCTGCAGAGATTCTGTGGAACTGTCGGTGCTGTCTGAAAGTTCCTCCTCTTCTTCCATGCTCCAGCTGCAGAATCCCGCACCGTCTTTTTCATTATAGATGCCGTAGAAGGGAAGGGTCTCATAGGTATCGATATCATAGATCCAGGTACAGTATTCCTCCGGCAATTTGCTTACGGGAATTCCCTTTTTATAGATATAGATATCCTCCGCATCCGTCAGTCCCAGAGGTTCACTGTAGATGTATTTCACATCGTCTGCCAGATCTTCCTTCCCGACCTCTTCCTCGCAGCTGATGCTCTCTATGGTTGTCTTCCAGGTATACTCATCCACCTGCTCCGGTGTCGTGAATTTACCGGAGAAATTGCAGACATATACAGTACCGTTCGGATAACCTGTTCCTGTGGAACCTGCTTCACTGTCATGATACAGTCCGGTAAAGGTTCCATCCTCTGAGATGCTAAGATCCGTGCTCCATGCGCCTGCCCCGCTGGAATAGCTGAAACTCCATTTTGCCAGTTCTGCAAAGACAGTGTCTGTCGTGCTGTCCTCCGCAGTGCTGTTCTCTTCCGCGCTGTCCTCTGCGGCACTCACTTCTGATGTCTGTTCACTCTGTTCCGTTGTATCTGTGCCGCATGCTGTAAGCATCATCACTCCAAGCACGGCTGCCATGCACGGCACAGCCAGAATACTCTTCTTATTTTTCATATACATTACCCGTCTTTCTGCGAAAGACACCAATGCGTCATGAAATATGTACATTGGCTTTCGCTATCTAATTTTCTTTATAAGACTGACATACTGCAGAATACGAGCAGTCTCGCTTTTTGCAGTATAACACAGACCAGAGTTTTTTTAAAGCTTGACTTTCCCTGCAAACTGCCCTATGATGTTAATTAGTTCAAAAATGAACTATTCAAAAAGAGAGAACTTTAAAGGAGCATCATCACTCATGCAGAATCATGAAGATTTTTTAGGTACTGAACCCATTGGAAAACTGTTATTCCGGCTTTCCATCCCCACTGTCATCGCACAGCTCATTAACATGCTTTACAACATTGTGGACCGTATTTACATCGGACACATTCCCGGCGAGGGAAGTCTCGCCCTGACCGGAGTCGGTGTCTGTATGCCAATCATTATGATCGTATCGGCCTTTGCCGCACTGGTCAGTTCCGGAGGCGCGCCACGGGCTTCTATTTATATGGGAAGAAAAGATCAGAAAACAGCGGAAAATATCCTGGGCAACTGCTTTGCCCTTCAGATTGTGATCTCTGTCCTGCTGACCCTGATCCTTCTTAAATTCAACCGGCCCCTGCTGCTGGCCTTCGGTGCAAGTGAAAATACCATTTCCTATGCGACAGATTACATGCAAATCTATGCTTTTGGAACACTGTTCGTGCAGCTGACTCTTGGTATGAATGCATTCATCACCGCACAGGGATTTACCACCATTTCCATGATTTCCGTTATGATCGGCGCTGTCTGCAACATCGTTCTGGATCCGGTATTTATCTTCGGATTTCATATGGGCGTACAGGGTGCCGCCCTTGCAACGGTACTTTCCCAGGCCGTCTCCTGCGTATGGGTGGTTCTGTTCCTCTGTGGCAGAAAGACACAGCTCCATATCCGCAGAACTTATCTGCGTCTGCAGGCTGGCGTGATCCTTCCCTGTATTTTCCTGGGGCTTGCCGCCTTTATCATGCAGGCAAGTGAAAGCGTTATTGCCGTCTGCTTCAACTCCTCCCTGCTCCGCTACGGCGGTGATATCGCAGTCGGAACTATGACGATCCTGACCAGTGTCATGCAGTTCGCCATGCTTCCGCTTCAGGGAATTGCACAGGGCGCACAGCCTATCTCCAGTTACAATTACGGTGCGAAAAATGCAGACCGTGTGAAGAAAACCTTCCACCTGCTGCTTCGTACCTGCCTGACCTATTCCCTTCTTCTGTGGATTGCAGTACAGCTGGTTCCTCAGGTATTTGTCAGCATCTTTACTTCCGATGCCGACCTGGTCGCTTTCGCCACACCGGCACTCCGCATTTACTTCGGAGGTCTGGGGCTTTTCGGCATCCAGATTGCCTGCCAGATGACCTTTACCTCTCTTGGAAAAGCCGTCAATTCCATCGTCGTGGCCATCGTCCGGAAATTTGTCCTGCTGCTTCCGCTCATTTACCTGATGCCTCACGTGGTATCCAATCCCACCACCGGCGTCTATATGGCCGAACCCATTGCCGATGTGATTGCCGTGACCTTTACGTGTATTCTGTTTGCTGTTCAATTCAAAAAAGCGCTGGCGGAAATTCAATAAGTGTAATTCAAAAAGGACACCTCCTGCTATAAGGATGTGTCCTTTTTTCTATCTCACCACCGGCACTACTTTTTCCAATCGAACCTTCTGCGCCTGTTCCTCTGTATCGTCCCGTTCATCATACCCATCATAGGGTGCATGGGGATCATGAGGCTTCTGCTTTTTGGAAGCATGGCACACCTGGTCTTTGTGCCGGAATACCCAGTCCAGGTCATCATACCAGCCCGTATGTCCGGTAATGACCATGGGGGAAAGGTTCCGTGCCCGCAGTTTCTGTTCAAACTCCGCTAGGGACTTCTTTGCCAGTTCATTGTCTTCCGCCAGTGCATCCAGGAAGGAATACCCGCCATCCGGACCAAACCAGATGGTATCTCCCGTGAACAGATAGGTATCGTCAATCAGATAGCAGAGGTGTCCCCAGGTATGTCCCGGGACAAGGAAACATTCGATCTTGATATCATCAATATAGAAAATCTGTCCATCCTGCAGCAATACTTTCTTATTATCGGTCTTTACCAATGGAAGTTTATACCATCCGCCATAGACTTTCCGACGGACTTCTGCAGTAAGGTACCGGTTCTCAATCTCGCTGATGTAAATGGTCGCATCCTTGAACAGAAGTTCCGTATCCCGCTCCAGCGCGCCCATGTGATCCGTATCCTGATGCGTGATAAAAATGGTATCGATGGATTTGGGATCAATATGGAGCCATCCCATCTTCTCTTCCAGCCGCTCGTAATTATAGCCCGCATCAATCATAATGGTCTTTCCATTCTTCGTATAGAAGAAAATATTTGCCACATACTCTCTGACACAGCTCACATGCTCGTCAATCCATCCCGTATTCAGCGGCTTGAAGATCTCTTTCCCCCGAAACTTCATGGGCATGAATTTTTCCTGTATCTTATTTCCGATTCTGCTCATGTTAAAATCCCCTCCCTGCAAACATTAGTTTTACCTAACTCCATGATACCATATTTTCAAAAAAATGACACCCACACATGATTTTTTGAAAAATAATGTGCAAGTGTCATGACTTTTTTATGATATAAAATATGCCCGGATTTTGGAAAGTCCTTCTGCATCCACCGGATACTGTTCCCGGATAGCTCCGTTTTCAAAATGAATCACATCTGTACAGCAGTCCAGAATCAGTTCTAGATCATGGGTAATCACATAGACGGTAATGCCCCGTTCCTGCATCTGACGCAATACCTTTGCCACCTCTTTCATATGTTTGTAATCAAGGCCGCTGGTAGGTTCGTCAAAAAACAGAACCGAACGCCCGGAAGCAATGGCTGATGCAATGGCAACCCGCTGCTTCTGGCCGCCGGACAGAGACATGGGATGCCGGTCTTTGGGCTTCCATGCACTGCCATTCCAGACTACCGTACCGCTCTTCTTCTCCAGTCCGCAGAAGCATCTGGAAAAGGTCGATTTTCCGGCGCCGTTATTTCCAATAATGCCGACAATTCTCCCTGCCGGAATCCTGCAGTCTTCAATCTGCAAGGTCTCCGGCGCATGTTTGTATTTTTATATTCCATTATCACAACATTTTCAGAATTTTCAATCATAAAATCTGCATCTGAAAGCTGTACTTTTGCATCATGGTAAATCTGATGAAGTTGATCTGATGCCCAAATAGCCTGCGAACAATCCAATCCATACTCTTCATTTTCATCGGTAAAAATTTTTTTCATTTCTAATTCCTCAAAGCCGATATACTTCATCCAGTAAACTATTATCAGCCATCATAATGTGATTAGCTTCCAGATCTTCCATTCTGTATGCAGAATTACTGTAAACTTCCTCTTCACCTGCTTCTTCATTTTTTTCTGACATATCTTTTAATGAATCTGGTAATTCCGATGTGCCCTTATATAAATTATGGAACATCACCTGTTCTTTATTTTTACGCCGAATTTCCAAATATTTTGCAAAATTATAACTATGTGTTGCAACAAATAAAATCTAACAATCTCTTTGTTTTTCCTGGATTCGTCTTTTCAAATGACCACTGTGTTGCTGCATAAATCATCTTAAGAATCGTAGTTTTTCCTACGCCATTTTCACCTATCAATACATTGATTCCATCGCAAAAATCTAAATGAAACGCATCTGAAATGGTATCTTCTTTTTTTACTTCCCCTATTTTGCAATCCCCATTATTTTTCCGCCATTGTCTCTGAAAGACCATCACATTCAAAATATCTATAGATTTAATTGCCATATTTTCACCCTCTGATTATTAAGTATGCAGTTTTATTGTGCCATAAATCAAAACCAAACTCAATATCTCATTGAGTTATTTCAAATAAAAAGAGACCTCCGAAGAAGTCTCTTTCTAATCTGACCTTAATGATAGTTATGAATAAATTTTACAAACGCCGGATCATCATGGTTGACGATTTCACTGTGTCCAAGATCTCTGATGTTTGCTCTGCCGAAAGAACATCGCTATGCCAGACGAAAGAGCCTGTCTTTTGCAGAAATGAATGGAGAAAATATGCTGCTCATGCCGGATATTGGTTTCTGGTCATTTGTCCTGGAGAAAATGCCGGATTCCAGATTTCTGACGCAAAATGACCGGTTCAGTTTTAATGAACTGATCGAGGCCTCCTCCCTTCCGGCCTTTGTCTCCAATCTTTCTGAAAAATTCAGCAAAGTTCCGGAAGGCCGGATTTATGTTCCCATTACAGACGAAGATGCCACCGTCACCTATTACCTGGCCTGCAAAAGCGACCGAAAAAAAGAGTTCCAGGCGCTGTTTCGTGCGCTCTGAAACTCCTTACATTATCTATGGACTTTATGATTGATTTCCGCCCAGAGATCATCATACTCGCTGCTCTCCAGAATTCTGTCTTCCACAGTGTTAAGTCCCGGACATTTTTCTTTCAGGTACTCAATGAGCGCCAGACCGGACTCTTTGGTACATTCAGCCACCACGCTGGCCCCGTCTTTTCCCATAAGACCTACGAGCAGATATTCAACTTCTGTTAAATTTCCACCTTTTCCTGCGTGGATTTTCTGGGTATACAGGCAGGCTGATTACCCGGCTTTCCATCTCCAGTGCCTGATGTTCAAACTGGTTCACATCCTCTACGGTGTAGCCATTTTCTTTCGCACACTG
>CAVFMZ010000019.1:0-34297 GCA_963623675.1 Firmicutes bacterium CAG:176
TGTGGGAGTGCGGAGCACGGAGCAATCCGTAGGCATCAAAGTCGGGGGCTTTTGGCCCCGACATCATTGTATCAAAATCAATAAAATTTTTCTACCGGTTCAAAGAGATAAATATTCCGAAGGAAAATTCTTTTCGGAAGCATTTCTTTTCTATATAGAATTGTCTGCATTTTCCGCAAAAAATATTGGAGGGTATGCCATTCATGAGGATACAGACTTTTCTTACCAAACCACCCTTTCCGGAGCAGCTCCATTGCCCGAAGGTACTCTGCTTCATCAAGTTCCGGAAGAACTCTATGTATTTCAATCCAGAGAGCTGCAGAATCTGAAAGATCGAGTTCCACGCCTGCAGCCTTCCGTGTCTGTTCAAACATTGCAGCATACAGGAACAAACGTTCTTCCGTGTCTGCTGCCATCTCCTTTCGTCTTCGCAGACAGATTCGAATCCATCGCTGTATCTCCAGCACAATCCAGAAGAGCACACACAGATAGCAAAGCAGGATAGCCCCTGCGGAAATTCTGAGGCAGATTTTAAGGAAATTTATCGATTCCTTCTTCGTTGTCTCACTTGAACCTGCAGGAGTACTGACAGGATCCGGTGACTCTCCTTCCTTCTGCATGGAGGGGTTCATGCGGAAGGAGGGTTTGCCGGCAATGGTTTGGCTGGTATAGGTTTCCACATAGAAGCCGGGCACCACTTCCACCGGAAGCCATCCTATCCCGTCCACATAGACTTCTGCCCAGGCATGCGCATTCTGGCTGGTAAGAACCGCCGTAGCAGTACCTTCTGTCTGCATCCTGTCTGCCTCTGTGGCCGACAGGTGATACCCTTCCACATAACGAGCCGGATATCCGGCTGTCCGGTATGCCATCACCGCTGCAGATGCAAAACAGACCGCATTCCCTGTCTTAGATTCTGTCAGGAAATATGTAAGGGGATCCTGTCCCGTGGGTACTTCCTCCGGCTGCTCCGTGTATTTGACTGCTGTTCTAAGCACCAACCGGATCTTTGCCGTCGCTTCGTCAAAATCCAGATCATCAAAACCATCCGGAAACAGTTCTTCCATGAGTTTTTTCTGCTCCGGCGTCAGCTCCATATAAGAATCTTCTGCAAAGGAATGGTACACAGCTTCCGCATCCAGGTACTGCTGTTCTGCTTCATTTGATGGACTGCTAAGCCAGTATGCCGGATAAATGCTGTCCGCTGTCTGTGCGCCCTCTTCATTTGAAAACGTATATTCCCTTGTTCCCAGAATCCCCGTCGACTGTACCTGCCAGTCTTTCTTTTTCCTGGAAAAGGCTGCAGACCAGTCACAGGCCGTTGCCGGAAGATAGATATATTTCCGGCTGGCCCCGGAATTTTCTACCGTCACCTGTATGGACTCTGCACTTCTGTTCAGCTCTGCGTCCGTGAGTTTCTGATAGCTTCCATATTGATTTACAGGAGAAAATGCTTTATGATCCAGCCATTTCAGAAGTCCTTCATAGGCTTCCAGGTAAGCAGAAGGTTTTAAAGCCCCCCACCGTCCGTTCTTGTAATCACTTCCCACAAATCCTCTGAGATAAAGAACCTGAGGTTTACTCATGGTAAGTTTCAGTCGTTCCTCATGATCCCCAAGCAGACCTGACGCTTCCCTGAGATTTCCCTCCGGCAAGGTATCCTCTCCATAACGCACCTGCTCAAGCCATTCAGCCGCGCCCCGCTTCCAGTTTTCCAACCCTGTACTGCTCCCATAATGAGCAGACATGAGTAGGATGCCGCCGGTTACCGCTGCAAGAAACAATATAAAGAAGACTCCTCTCCTATGTATCCGGCGCCCAGGTGCTTCATAATAGAACAGAGTTCCAATAATTACCATGCTAAATACCAAAGTGGACGCCCACAGCTCCGGCTGTTCAAACACCAGTGCAAAGGCATATGCAGCCAGCATAGGAAGCAGGACTCCCGCCATGCACCGCTTTTCTATCTGCTGCTGCACCCAGACTGCACCCAATACGGTAAGCACTGTCCAGAACAGAACCGATCCTTCCCCAACGTGCTTTCCATTGCCAAGCGTTAAGAAGTCTGTATAAAATCTCAGATTACACAACTCCCGCAGCCGGTTGACTGTCTCCAGAAATCCCTGTATCAGCAGGAGAAATCCGGCAACAGATACTGCGAGGCACACTAAGCGCATTCCTCTTTTGATATGCTGATGGAGTCTTTGGCTTCCTGCCGTCAGCTGCAGCAAAAGAATTGTCAGAAAAGCCGCTGCCACGGATATGGGAAGGCAAAAAACAGAGCCCAGGAGATCCCGAAGACAGAGCAGGATTCCGGACACGAGAAAAAAAGGCAGCCATAATTCCGACAACCGTCCTGTGCTTCCATATGTCCCCTCTGATAATTCCTGCAGTATTGTCTTTTCGTTACTGTTCACTCGTACCTCGTTCCAGTAACGATTCGCAGGCTCATTTAAAATTTTGCTTCGCAAAAAGAGCCTGCTCACCCCTGAATCAAGTCCTTGCGCAGCCTGACAGCAAGTGTCTGGCTGCTGTCTGAACAGTAACTTCTTTTCTTTAGTCATGTTTCCTGTCCTTTATATAGAAATATGATATTCTTTTTCCTTGCAATCCGCAGCTTCTGCCACAATCACCTCATAATTATGATGTTCCACAAAATGTTCCGCAGCCTTCTCTGCAATCTGGACCACCGTCACATCCAGTTCCCCGGAGAGCCGCTGAACGGTCTCTTCTTCGTACTCCGGTGTAATATAAATCAGTTTGGTATACTGCTGGCGCAGGCGATTCTTCCGGATCCAGTCGTAGATATTCAGACGATTCTGTTCTTGTTCTGACTTTTTGCAGAGCAGGTTCAGCATCATCTGTTCATGGGTCTCCAGACTGTCCACCGGAACCGTCTCGATATCTCCATGCATGAGATATCCTACATGATGCTCCAGATTCACTTCCAGCAGTGCCTGGCTCAATGAGACGGTCATGGCCAGTACCTCAGTGTTTCGCAGTCTGGAAATCGGATGTCCGGCAGTCCCTCTTCTCATGTCACAGAGAACCAGCACCTGATAATTGGATGGATAACCAAATTCCCGGACTACCAGATGATCAAACTTTCCGGACAGTTTCCAATGAATGCTGCCCAGAGAATCACCTTCCTTATAATCCCGGATATCTGCCACCTCACTGACATCCTGCCCCTTTCGGCTTGGATCATAGTACTCACCGGAGATCTGAGTCTCCGGACGCCTTTTCAGGTCAATACAAACCTTCACAGGCGCCGGACAGATCAGAAGCTCACGTTCTTCCTCCGGTTCTTCACTGCCGGCAAAAAGCCCCGCCAGATCATAATACCGTACAGATTTTACTGACAGACGTACTGCACCGCAATCTTCCCACTGAATAGGGTACTCATATTTCATGGCAGCTTTCTCAGACGGAATCAGCCGGAGCTTAAGTTCTCTTCTCTCCCCATACATTCGGTTATATAGTTCAAAGGTTACATCCATAACTCCCATGGGAATCCGATTGCTTCTCCTGAAATGGATATGCAGCGGATTTTTCCTGTCTACCATACACCGTTCCGGAATTTCAAAGGTAACCTTGGCGGAATGTGCAGCCATCACCTGAAGAGATCCCGAAAGCAGCGGAAGAAAGACCAAAATTCCCAGAAAAGCTGCCGTCTCCCCACGGTTTGCCATAAGATGCAGCAGGATGGATGTCAATAGAACAATGCCATACCATATTCGATGTCTTCTCATATGTTCTTCCTGCTAGCCTCTCCCGGGTAAAGGTGCTTTCACCTCTTTTTTCACGTGATCCAGAATATCTGCCGCCGTAATTCCTGCAATTCTTGCCTGAGGTTTCAATACCAGACGGTGTGCACAGACATCTTCAAAGACGGCCAGCACATCCTCTGGTACGATATAGTCCCGTTCCTTTAATATTGCACGGGCACGGGCAAACTGAGTCAGTGCACCGACTCCTCTCGGGCTGATGCCCAGCTCCACCATAGGATGCACTCTGGTTGCAGCGCACAGATCCACAATATAATACAAAACATCGTCCGTTATGTAAATAGAATGAAGGTAGCCCTGAATCTCCTTTATGTCATCCTTGGACATTCTGGTATGTACCATATCCATGTCATCGATTCCATGACGGCTCTTTAAAATCTTTACCTGGCTGTCCCGCTCCGGATAGCCGATGCTGAGACGGATCATGAAACGGTCCAGCTGGGATTCCGGCAATGCCTGGGTACCCACAGAACCATACTGATTCTGAGTTGCAATGCAGAGGAATGGTTTGGGCAGTTCATGGGTAATGCCGTCCACAGTCACCGTTCCCTCCTCCATAGCCTCCAGAAGTGCCGCCTGGGTTTTCGGGGAAGTCCGGTTAATCTCATCGCCCAGAAGCAAATGGCAGTCTGCCGCTCCCGGCTTATATTCCAGCTCTCCTGTAACCTTGTTATAAACACTGAATCCCGTAATATCCGAGGGCATAGTATCCGGTGTGAACTGGATCCGCTTATAGGAGAGATCCAGAGCTCTGGAAAAGGCCAGTGCCAGCGTCGTCTTTCCGACGCCCGGTGCATCTTCCAGAAGCATATGTCCTCCTGCATAGATGGCCATCAGTACTTTTTCTATAATCTCGTCCTTGCCGATAAACACCTTGCGAACTTCCTGTATTACCTGCTCTGACTGTTCCATAATCATGGCATGTTCTCCTCTGTATGATTTTCTGGTTCTTCCGTAGGTCCCTCTGCAGATTCCTGCACCGGCTCCTCTGCCGGTTCTTCTGAGGACTTCTGCCCCGATTCCTCTGACGATTCTTCCGAGGGCTTCTCCGGTTCCTTCGACGGTTCTTCTGAGAGCTCCTGCTCCGGTTCCTTCGACGGTTCTTCTGAAAGCTCCTGCTCCGGTTCCTTTTGTTCCTGCGGGGCAGCCGATTCCTGCTTTTCTTCGGAAATTCCGGAATCTTCCGGAATTTCCGGCAACACCTCTGCGGCATTCACATTCTCCGTCTGCTGCTCCTCTGCTGCATCCAGGTTCAAGGTCTCCGGAGTCTCACCTGTATCAGAACGCTCCTTCGCCCCGTCCGTCAGGGAATCCAGAATTTCCTTCGCCTTATCCTCTCCCACTGCCTGTGACAGGATTTCCAGGTACGCTTTATATACGTCATCACCGGAATCCTGGCTGTCCGGAACCCGGATAACAAACTCTTCTGCCATGGTGGATAGATCCAGGGAACCTATGGAAGGCGGAGTGACGCCGGTAAAATACAGTACCGTCAGATTGCTGCACCCGTCAAAAACACCGTTTCCAAGCGTTTTCAGGGAACCGGATAAATATCCTTTGGTTGTGTCCATCTCCATCGTCAGGTTTTTACAGTCCTTGAATGCAAAATCGCCGATCTCTTCCAGATTGGAATACCTTCCAAGATTCCAGGAGGCTGATATGGTAAGGGAAGTACATCCTTCATAGGCACTCTCACCGATTCTCTTTAAGCCATTAAAGGCGGCATCCGTACCTCCGGTACGGTTGAGCTTCGGACAATTTTTAAAGCAATCCTTCGGGTACTCCTCCAATGCCCCATAGATGCTGACGCTGGTCAGATTATCGCAGCTCATAAAACACCCTTCCCCCATGGAGGTCACATTGGCCGGTACGGAAGGGGATACCATGGCATCACAGTTACGGAATACATAGGCTCCGATCGTTGTCACCCCGGTAAATTTGCTGGTTAAAAAGGTACGTAACGAACTGCAGTTTTCAAACACTGAATCTTCCAACTTTTCAAGGGCAGCCCTTGAAAAAGAGGTAAATCCTATACCAGGAAGAGATGTACAGCCGGAAAAGCATTCTTCCCCAAAACAGACAGCATTAAAATAGAAGGTAACACTTGCCAGAGCCGTGCAGTCTTTAAAAGCCCTGGTTCCAATCCGGTCGATGACATATTTGTAGTAACTTGTGCCCGTACCGGCTATAAATGTAGTAAGGCCGGTACAATCCATAAAGGTTTCTTCCTCCCAGCCGTTAATCTCTCCATAGAGTTCTACACTCTTCAGATTCGTACATCCCTTGAAGCAGCGGGAAGATAAGGTAACCGATACATTTTCCGGAATTACCAGACCGGTAATCCGATCATTATTTTCAAAGACGTCTTCTGCAATGATGGAAGTGTCCTCCGGAATCGTACAGATACCTTCAAAGTTACGGAGGACTTCTGACAGCACCCATCCATTTTCAGTATTCTGAAAAACCATGTTGTTTATGATCTTCTTATTTTCATCGATTCCTGCGAATACCACCAGATCACTGAATTTCTCATAGACAGCGGCATATGCTTCACAGATACTGTCCGGCACCCAGATACTGATTCCCTTCGGAATGCTTCCGCCGAAGCTGTCCTCTGTAAATGTACTTACAGAAGAAGCGTACAGCTGAAGCAGGGAAAGGCTTTCACATCCGGAAAAACAGTCCTCCGGCAGTTCCGTTACATGCTCCGGCAGTTTTACCAGGGAAAGCTGTGCACAGTTCTCAAACGCCCCTTCTCCCAGATAGGTCAGCTCCGAAAGCTCTTTTAAATCCACTTCCATCAATGCGGAGCAGTCCCCAAATGCCTCCACACCGATGAGATACAACGTATTTTTCTGTTGTTCTCCCAGTTGGATGCCAGTAAGGTTCTTGCATCCATAAAAACAATAACGACTGATGGCAGTCAGGCTGCCGTTGCATTCTATGGTTTCTAATCTGGTACAGTTTTCAAAGCAGCTCTCTCCTATCTGCTTCAAGGTATCCGGCAAAACTACATTTTTCAGATATTTACATCCGTAAAAAGCAGCATTCCCGATAGACTCTGCCCTGGTCAGCAGGGGTGCCACCGGATCCGCCAGTTTCTGCCGTGCAGTGTCATCCAACAGATTGGCGCATTCATAGAAGACCCGGTCTTCAATAGTGGTAATTCCCGCTGCCTCCACAATGAACAGATTACTGCAGCCCCTGCATAATTCTTCGCTTAATGTGGTAATGGAGTCCGGCAGATCAATCCTCTGCAGGTTCGTGTCATTCTGAAAGGCACCTTTCCCTATGGAAATAAGACTGGTACAGCCTTTCAGATCCATAGTTTCTGTCCTGTCATTTTCTGCAAAACAGAACTCACCGATATAAGTAAGCGTCTCCGGACTTTCAAATGCAAGGCTGCTTATCCCGTTACAGCCATAAAATGCCCGATCTTCCAGAGATATCGTACCGTCCTTTACAAGCACCTCCCCTGACAAATCCGTCGGCGCATTCAGCAGACAATATCCGGCACTTTTCTGACCATAGAGCACCTGATTCTCCAGGAAGAAAGAATCATAGTCTTCTCCCGCTTTCAGAATATTTGCCGTAGCAAAGGATCTTGCAGTCGTCGAAAATTCTGTATTGGGATTATTCAGTGCGACCGTCTCCAAAGCCGAGAGTTCCTCTACTTCTTGCAGGTCTAAGGAATTCAGGGATTCCGGAAGGCAGAGGAGCTCCAGATTCGTCAGTCTGGAGAATGCACCCGATTCTACTTCTTCTGTTCCCTCCAGAACCTGCAGCACCGTTTTATCTGTCTGATACACGCGGATGAGCCGATAGCTCTCACCCTCATTACTTATGAGTTTTTCATACTTGGCACCGTCCTCATACAGATATTCTCCGGTAGTCGACCGCAAAAGTGCCGCTGCAGTCCCGTCTCCATAGAGCGGATCCAGTACCTGACTCCACTGCTTCGTATATTCTTCCAGTAGTTCCATGGGAACATAGACGGTAAGCTCCGGGAGCTCTCCCTGTTCTCCAAATAGGTTTCCTTCCGCGGTCACATTCCGGGATTGGATTGTAATAGTCTGACCCCGTCCCAGGTCCTCAAGACTTCCTTCGGCAAGTGTCAATGGATGGCTAATAGTGAGATCACTCAAATCATCGCAGCCATAGAACGCCCTTCCATCAATCCTCCTCACAGCATCCGGCACTGTCCAGAAGTCCGTGACGGTCGGATCTACCGCCGACAATATGGTCAGGTTCTTATCCCTGTATAAAACCAGAGTCCCTGACGCATCCTCTTCCAGAAAATAGGAGGTTCGGGAAGTGTCTTTTCCATCAGCCAGAAGCGTTCCTGAAAACTCTTTTCCAAATGCAAAATAATACTGTCTCAGAACCAGATCCTGTTCTGAGTCCGGAACATAAACCGTACCTGAAAAACCGGTATTCTCCATATTCTGAGGTGGCGCAGCGCTTTTAAATATAAGGCTGCAGGTATCCTTTAAGCCGGCAAAACAATGATCCCCCAATGCCGTGACTGTCTCCGGGACTGTAAAACTGCTTTTCCCGGCCGGAACTGACAACAGAGTCTTTCCATCTTCGCTGTACAGCGCCCCGTCATCTCCCACCTGATAACCGTGATATTCCACGTCCTCTGACTTCCCGTAATTCTGAAGTTCCGGAAATGCTTCCGCAATACTCTCATAGTCCATACGAAGGACACTCTGAGGAATCGTAAGGGTCTTCACCCCATCATTTGGCTCCATCTTAAATTTCAGCGCAGTGACACCCATGGGCACTTCCACGTTTTCATCCGCACCTGTAAACTGTTCCAGTACCTGATCTGCATGGTATGCAGTGTTTGGCCACCAGGACCAGTTTACTGCAGGAAATTTCTCATCTTCCGCTCTTCCGGTAACTTCACGTTTGATCTTATAGCCATCCGGCACGGAAGTAACCACATCCACCACGGCTCTGGAATTCATTCCCCAGTCGTAGGCCGGATAATAGACGTATCCTTGCTCATCTTTCAGTTGTTTGTTATCTATCTGCCGGAATCCGGACAGCATCTTTGTAAGATACCCTTTTTCATCCTGTTCCAGGAACACAAGGCTCTGGTAGGTTCCGGATGTGGTCTGTTCCCTTAGGGTACTCGTTACCTTCGTATCGCCCAGAAGATCAATCATACAGCTGTGCGCCATGGACAGATCAATGGTCTTTCGTCCGTTATTTGCGATCCGATAGGACTGTGAAGTGAGTTTTATCAGAGCTTCATAGCCTTTATTGTCTGCCGTATCCGTCTTACTGCCCAGAAGCTCCTGTAATGACACATCCGGAAACGCAAGTCCATAGATTTCACCATTAGATTCCGCATAATACTGGATGGTTACCCCGCTTGCGAGTACCCGGTACTCTGCCCTTGCGGATAATCCTCTGTAATAGAAGACGGCTGACTGAGTGTCTGCATTCAACGTGGAGAAAATCACTGTATAACCATCCTCCCCGCCATAGGAAACTTCTGTTGTTCCGGTCTCTCCATCCTTCTTCCAGCTGACTTCAACCGTTACATCTGACGGATCGAAGGTCTCTCCCAGAGTATAGTATGGCTTCTCATCACTGAACCGTGCCGTCAGTTCCGTAAGAATGGTTCCATCCGGAAGTGTCGGCTGCTCCTTAGGTTTTAGCTGATCTGATTCCCACGAAGTAGGCTTTCTCTCTTCCTCCGGGTCAACGTCCGGCGTCGGAACAGGCGTTGAAATCGGTGTGGGTGTGGGCGTAGGCGTAGGAATCATGTCAGGTGTCGCATCTGGTGCAGGAGTCACATCTGGTGTGGGGACAATGTCTGACACCGGCCCCTTATCTGCAGCAGCATTCTCCTCTGCCCCACCGGCATTGGTTCCGTTGTCTGTATTCGTAGTATTGTCAGGACGAGCAGCGACTGTAGAATCCTTTCCATGGTCTCCATTTCCTGCGTAGGAATCCTCCATATCCGGAAGCCGGATATCAGGAAGAGTCGAATTCTCCCGGTCTGCAATCTCATAACCGCTGCCTGTCTCGTGGTCATCCGGAAGTTCCGTCTGATCTGCAAGACGCAGACTTGACAAATCAGATGCACCTGGTTTCTCCTTGTCTTTTCTCTCTGACGCAAGGATGGACTGTTCATTGTCAGAACCGGAGTTCTCCTGACTGTCTTTATCCTGATCTGCCAGTTCTGTCTTTTCACCGTCACCTGCCACATAATTGTAATCATCTGCATGATATCGGTTCTCAAACCGTTTGAACTGATCCGGTTCAAACAGATTTTCCAGACCGGAGGCATTCGTAATGACAGCCGTTCCAATTCCGATTACCGCTGCACCCGTTGCCACCGGTAAAATGTGTTTTTTCCAGTCTTTCATAAATCTATCTGCTCCTTTGTCTCTGGTACATTTCTTCTGCAATCACACGCCGTACTTCTTCAAAATCAACCGGCTTGTTGATATGGCCGTTCATGCCGACTTCCAGAGAATGCCGCCTGTCTTCCACAAACGCATTCGCCGACATGGCAAAGATCGGAAGATCCGCATCCGGGCGATCCATCTTTCGGATCCGGGCAACTGCCTCCCAGCCGTCTATCTTCGGCATCTGGATATCCATGAGAATCACATCATAGGTTCCGGGCTCACTGTCGCGGAACATGGAAAGGACTTCCTCTCCATCTGCAGCCCGCGTGAGCACGGCTCCGCGCATGGCAAGCAGTTCCATGGCAATCTCCGCGTTGATATCATTATCCTCTGCCAGAAGGATCTTACATCCATTCAGAGAGAATGCATCCAGTTCTTTCTTATGCTGCGCTTCCTCTTCCATGGTACGTGCAAAACCGGACCTCTCCGCAATTTCCTGCTGCCCCGCAATTGGCAGAGCCAGATATACTTTAAATTCGCTCCCTTTTCCTTCCTTACTCTCTACCAGGATCTGACCATTCATAAGACGGATAATGTTGTCCGCAATAGCCATACCCAGTCCGCTTCCGCCGTAATTATGAGCAGTAGATGCATCTTCCTGTTCAAACGGGCGGAAAATTTTATCAATGAAATCCTCTTTGATTCCTTTACCGGTATCCCGCACCCGGATCATCAATCGAAGCTTACCGTCTATCTTGCCCATCTGCCGGAACAGCACGCTCACCGTACCGCCTGCCGGGGTAAATTTATTTGCATTGGAAATAAAGTTGATGATCACCTGACTCAGACGCATTTCGTCGCCAATGACATAGTCCACATCAAAATCCTGCAGACGGATTTCCCAGTGGATTCCTTTTGCTTCCGCCGTACCCCGGAACATGGTGTCCAGCTTTTTCGCCAGCGCGCTCAGGCTGAACGGCACCTGCTCAAGCTCCATCTTGCCATTTTCAATACGGGACATATCAAGAATATCATTAATCAGGGATAACAGAAACTGTGACAGTTCCGATGCTCTGGTCAGATAATCTTCCGCCTGCACCTGATCGTCCAGATGTGCTTTGAGAAGGCTCAGCATACCAATGATACCGTTCATGGGCGTACGGATTTCATGGGACATGCGGGACAGGAACTCCGTCTTGGTCCGGCTCTCCGCCTCTGCGATCTCCAGTTTTTCCATGATCTCCCTGCGCGCCCGGTATTCGTCGGACAGATTGAGAATGGATACCAGAATCTTTCCATCCTCAGAAGACCGTTCCAGCATCACCTTCGCGTAACATTCTTCCGGTTTCCCGGGCTGTCTGTATTTCGTCTCAAATGTCAGCGGTTCTTCCATGTCCCAGGTCCTTAACTGAGCTTGAATCCGTCTTCTCTCAGAATGATCCACCAGTTTTTGGAACACTTCAATATCTGCTTTCACCGCATCCGGAGCAAGTCCTGTGATTTGCCGGAAATTCGGGCTCACATAGGCCACCGTCTGATCCTCTTTTTCGAGCAATAAAAAAGCAGCCTGTTTTTCCGTCACAAAGTCCCTGTAAAATGCACGTTCTCCAAGGATCGACCGTTCCAGTGCTGCCGCCCGTCTTTTCTCTTTCCAATATAAATGATATATACACAAAAAAAGGAGCAGCATAACCAGAAGAAAGAAAAAATACATCTGATGCTGCTCCAGCATACCCCAAACGTTATTCATATCCTTACTCCATATAGTTCTGGTAGGAAAAGTATACCAAAATACCCGGAGTAATGCAAGCGATGATATCGTCGCACAAAAATGGCAGGCTGTGATTTGTTACAGTTCACACATACGCATATTGCGTAGAAATGACAGACTGTGAGCGGGACTGCGGACGTTCCTTTCACAGTGAGTCATTTCCACACGAACATTCATTGACTGTGAACAGTAACTATGATTTTGTTTAGTTCAGGACAATACTTCTTACTGCCTCCATCATATCCACCACGTTGGCCCGTTTCACCAGTGCCGTGGAAGTACCATCTACAACCGCCAGGCAGTCGCTGCCATCGTAGCGGTACAGCTGAATGGTCACCTCCGGCTGGTTCTCGTTATCCAGGTAGAAGGTCATACTGATCTCCTGCTCTCCGGAAGGTTCTTCCGTCGTAAAGCTGCTGGCTTTCAGATTGCCGTAAGCATTCTGCACATCGGCAATGTCAACCTCTTCCTCATTGTAAGTATAGGTAAGATTTTTCTTTTTGCTATCAGCCGTGATGGTATACGTCTCTCCGTCCAGCGTAAACTCCATCTTCGTAATATCTTCAAAATCCGCCCAGCAGAGTTCTGTGTGGCGGAGATCATCATAGGTGCAGGCAATCAATGCCTTATAATCACTCTCTGACAGCTGATAGATCAGGTTGGATTCCCCGACTCTTGCATAAGCGGTAATCTCATCGGTGCTGTCCTCGTCCTCATCATCCGACAGTTCCTTGTCCTGATCGGCTGGATCGCGGCTTACGTAAAGCACAAAGGTTCCATCCTCATCGTCACCGTCTTCATTTTCAGAAGTATAGTTGACAGTCAGTGTCAGTTCCGGCTGATCCAGTCCATACTGGGACAGATCTTCCGTATCCGCATTGTAAGTCACGTAGTCGGTGAGATCCACACTGTGAAGGGAACTGAAGTAGCTCTTCACCTTTGAGGTATCCAGCGGAAGGCTTCCTTCACCGTCTTTTTCTGCAAAATAAATGTCATCCTCGCTGTAGGTCACGTCATTTTCTTTGGAATATGCAAAGGACCAGCTGTCTTCGCCTGCAATTTCCACACTGTTGATCTGGTCAAAAGCCGGAACCTTATCCTGTGCAATCAGGCTCTTCAGCTCACAGTTAAAGGTATCATAGGGATCCGTCTGTACCAGATAAACGTTGCCGTCTCCGATGGATACGTAACGCTCGGAATCCATCTTACTGTAATCGCCGAGGGTAATCTCATAGCTCTGTTCGGAAGTATCGAGGTCAATGGTGCAGACCGGATTATCAAGTCCGTACTGACTATAGTCCTCCACATCTTCAATGACAAAAGAAACGCCAAAGTCCTCGAACATGCTTAACATGGAGCTGACTTTCTCCGCATCTACCGGGAATGTCTCGTCTGCCTCGTAGATCCAGGTATCTCCTTCCTTCCGGAGGGAAAATTCATCGCCGTCTTTGATACTCCAGGAAAGATTTGTCACCGTATCTTCCGGAATTTCCAGAATGGTTTCCTCGCTGTTCTTAATCTGTTCCTGATGCTCTTCATAGCGGAGCGCGGCAAAAGCCGCCACGCACGCTATGAGAAGAACACCCAGTAAAATTCCTAATTTTCTGGTTCGTTTCACTGCTGATTCCTCCTTCTTCTGAATACCACATAGATTCCGGTTCCAAGGAAGGCCAACGGGAAGACACCGATCATCAGGAATTTCAAAAGTGATGATGTGGAATCACTGATGGTCAGATAGTTGTAGTTCAGTGATTTACTGCGGATAGCCATAGCCTCACTCTCGCCGATAAGGGAAGAGACGGCATTCATAGCAAGATCCACATTGGCTCCGGAAGAATAGGCATTGTACATGTCATCCAGGAAATTGGAGGATGCAAACCAGATAATCTGTCCGCCCATATTGGTGTCGATGGATACAGCTACCGCAAATGGCCCGTCTGTATCACCATCCTCTTTTTCATAGGTGGAAAGATTGTATCCGTCTGCCTTACTGAAGGATGCAGAGGAAGTCGTCAACAGTTCTGTTACCGTCCCTTTTCCGCTGTCTTCGCCCACCGTCAAAGCCTGTGCAATCGGCATAATCGGATAATAATTAGCCTCTATGAGAGATTCTGTGATATCATTTTCCGCCATATCCGGCATCAGCACATAAGGAGCCTGGAATGCATAATGGTCACGATCTCCTTCCACCACAATACCGTCGGTCACGGTTACATTGTAATCTGCCAGCAAACTGTTCAGATTTTCAAGACTTCCATCTTCTACCGGACCGGACATGACCAGAAGCTTGCCGCCATTGGTCACATAGTCCGAAAGCATGGTTTCCTCTTCTTCGGAAATGTCGCTGGACGGCGCATAGATCATAATAGCATCTGCATCCTCCGGGATCTCATCCACATTTAGCAGGGACAGGGACTGAATCTCAATATTATCTTTTTCAATCTGATCCTGGAAGGTGGACGGCAGATCTGCCTCTCCATGACCTTCCAACGTATAGAGCACCGGATAGTCATCGCTGGTTACATAGGAAATCGCCGATGTAATGGCACCCTCTCCGTCAAAGGAGGTTGTATAACTGTAAGAGTACATATCTGCAGACTGTACGTAAATATCGTTATAGCTGATATAACGGTTCTTATCTCCTGCCTCTACCACAAGACTGTTGTTAGGAACATCTTCATCCGTGTACTGCTCCGCAAAGGTCGGAAATACATCCGGATTCTTCTTCACCACCTGTACATGATCAGACAGGCTGTCATATTTGCTCAGAAGATTTTCAATGACCTCATCTTCCTCTCCGGACTGGACGATCCAGTAAATGGTCACATCCTGATCCAGCGCATTGACCACCACTTTCGTATTGCTGGTGATGGAATAGAGTTTGGAAGAACTGATATCATATTTCGTCACGGAGGACGGTAATGCGGAGACAAATACGTTGACCGCAATGAGGATGGCCAGCACAATGACTGTCACCATCAACGAGTAGGATCCTCCAAAGAAAGCGCGTTTTTTCATCAGTTATACCTCCTCTTCTCCAGAGACTGTACCGACAAAAACAGAAAGAATACAATCACCGTAAGATAGTAGACCACGGAGGTCATGTCAAATACACCGTTTACGAAAGAACTGAACCGGTCGAACAGGGACAGCTTCTCCATAATGGACGGCAGCAGGCCCTCAAACATGGAAGAATTCAGCATATAGCTGACGAAAATCACTGCCATGCAGAGAATGCACACGCCAAAAGCAAAATTTTCATTTCCGGTCAGGTGATGAATGACCGAACCGAGAATCAGTGCCAGTACCAGCAGCGCCACTACCGAACCAAACGCTGTAGAGGAGACATATTCCGACAGGCTGACGCTGTAATAGTTTAAAAGGATCACGGCAATGCCGATACCTGCTGCAAATTCCTGATTATCGGTCAGGGAAGAAATAAATACGCCAATGGCAATGAGCGCCGCACCCATGAGATAAAAGGCAAGCAGGGAGCCATAGGCGGTCAGCAGATAGACATCACCAAACTGTGCAAAAATCAGCGGATAAACGCAGATCACCGCCATGGGAATGAGATACATAACTAACAGCGCCAGGTATTTTCCAAGGATGACCTGGGTAGTTGTGACCGGCAGGGAATAGAGGAGCTGATCGGTCTTCTGCTTCTTCTCCTCCGCAATGACCCTCATGGTCAGGATCGGCACAATCACTACGAATCCGAGACTGCTGAAGCTTAATACAAACTCAAAATTACTGACAGCAGCCTGGATATTGTAAAGCATAGCGCCCAGTCCCACAAAGACCAGCAGGAATGCGCCGAACACATAAGCGGTCAGTGACCGGAAATACATCCGGAGTTCATGTTTAAATACTGCGGTCATGCTTCCGTCACCTCCTCATCTGTCGTTTCCGCAGAAGCTGGTTCACCAACATCTTTTTGTTCTCCTTCTGCCAGCTCCAGGAAGACGTCTTCCAGACTTGCTTTCTTCAGAGCCATTTCCAAAAGCGGGATTTCCGCATGGGCAAATGCTTCAAAGATGGCACGGGATACCTGATAGATATCTTTCTGATCGGTCTGAATCTGCAAAGTAGTATAGTCATCATCTGTCTGCTGTAATGTAATTTCGGTCAGATGTTCCACACCCGACAGAACGGTTCGCATTTCTTCTTCCGCCGCTTCTGCCGTGAGAAGAATCTCTCCAGGAGCCAGCAGGCTCTTCTCCAGATTGGCCGGTTCGTCAAAAGCAATGAGTTTTCCATGGGCAATCATGAGAATCTGATCGCAGATGGCCTGCACTTCCGACAGAATATGGGAACTCAAGATAACGGTGTGCTTCTCGCCCAGTTCTTTGATGAGCATACGGATCTCCACGATCTGAATGGGGTCGAGGCCAACTGTCGGCTCATCAAGAATGATGACTTTCGGATTGCCAAGCAGGGCCTGTGCGATACCCACACGCTGCTTGTATCCTTTGGAGAGTGCCAGAATCTGGCGGTGCCGTACATCCGTTAATCTGGTCTGGGAAATAACTTCCTCAATCTGATTTTTCAGTTCTGCACCTTTTAATCCTTTGGCTTCTCCTACGAACTGCAGGTATTCTTCCGGGGTCTCGGTCATATACAGAGGCGGATGCTCCGGCAGATAGCCTATGAGCTTCTTCGCCTTCTCCGGTTCTTCAAAAATGTCGAACCCGTCAATTTTCACGTGTCCCGCCGTCGCCGACAGACACCCGGTCATCATATTCATGGTCGTGGATTTTCCGGCTCCGTTAGGTCCCAGAAAACCGTACACATGTCCGTCTTCTATCTCAAAAGACAGATCTTTCACTGCCATGAAATCACCGTAACATTTTGTCAAATGTTCTACGGATATCATAAATCAACCTCCTTATCCTTACTTTCTTATGACAAGCAGGTTGATTTTAGCACAGGAGGCTGAAATGATACTGAAAAAAGCGGACGTTCCTTTCATGGATAATCTGCTTTATTATGTAGTTGGTTTATGTTCATATCGAGAGCGGCAGCCGAATATAAAAATGGTTCCACCCGTCATGACTTTCGGCCCAGATGCGGCCGTGGTGGAGGTTCACAATATTTTCTGCGATGGACAGGCCCAGACCATAGCTTCCGCTGCGGCTTCGCACACCGTCCATCCGATAGAAGCGTTTGAAGATCTGCTGGCATTCGTCCGGCGAGAGTTCTGTTCCTTCGTTGGAGACCGTGAGCAGGCAGTGTTTTCGGCCCTGTCTTTTCAGGGACACGCTCACCTGTCCTCCTTTTGCCGCGTATTTTCCGGCATTGTCAAGGAGAATTCCAGGAAGTCTCCGAAGCTTCTCCTCATTTCCTTCTGTCACAAGTTCCGGTTCGATCTCTGTCTGCAGGGACAGTCCTGCCTCATAGAACACCGGTTCAAAATTCAGCAGTTCTTCTTCCAGTAATTCCGACAGATTGATCTCCTGAAAGGTCTCTTTCACGTCCAGAAGATCTGTCCGGGCAAGTTCCAGCATCTGTTCCACCAGACCCCGCATTTGCTTTGAAACGGTCAGGATACCGGAAAGAAACTGTCCTTCTTTCTCCGGTGGATAGTCCCCGCTTTTCATCAGTTCCGCATTGGTCATGATGACAGTAAGCGGAGTCTTCAGTTCGTGGGATGCATCCGCCACAAACTGGCGCTGCTGCCGCATGGCCTGATCTACCGGACGGACTGCCCAGCCGGACAGCCAGATGCTGATGCCCAGAAATAAGAAAAATCCCAGCACACCAATGAGCAGACAGGATCTTGTCAGATGGGAAAGAGTCGCCTGCTCACTGGAAATATCCGCAAAAGCAATGCATTTATCAATGGGCGTATCCAACCGGTAATACCGGAGGTGGTAATCTTCCAGAACTCCAAAGGTTTTCGGATTTTCCGATACCTCTTCCATCAGCTGATTCAGAAATTCCCGGTCGGAAAGATCGTAATAACCGCCGTTGGTAGTAATCAGATCCCCCTTCACTCCATGCCGCACCACGAAGAATGGAAGTCGCACATCCTGCTCCGGTGCGCCGGGAAGTTCCTGTGGAAAAGGATTTTCCGCAATGCTGTGCAGCATGCCGATACTCTCCGCCTCCAGATTTTCCCTTGTAAAATAAAAGACCAGTCCCAGAATCGCACAGAGCATCATGGTGACAATGGTCATATTAATCATAACAAATTTTAACCGCAGTTTTTGGATCATTTCGCGCCTGCCTCCAGATGATATCCCAGTCTCCGGATGGCTTCGATCCGGATATCAGAACCGATGCTCTTTAATTTTTTCCGAAGGAAACCAATGTAGACCTCCACATGATTTTCCACTGCTTCCGAATCATAGCCCCATACCTTTTCCAGAATAAATTCCTTAGTCACATTCTTTTCTCCATACTGCAGCAGGAGCTTCATCACTTCAAATTCCCTGGCGGAAAGACGGATCTCCTTCTCGCTGCTCGACAGAACTGCCGACGACAGATCAAGGGATGTATTTCCAAAGGAAAGCTCATCCACCTGGGAACCCTGTCTCCGAAGCAGCGCATGGACGCAAGCCATCAGTTCTCTCGTATCAAAGGGCTTCGTCAGATAATAATCCGCCCCGGAATTCAGACCTTCCACCCGGTCTTCCAGTTCCGACCGGGCCGTGAGCATAAGAATAGGCATTCCCAGATGTTTCATGCGCAGCCGCTTCGCCACCTCATAACCATCCATTCCCGGCAGCATCACATCCAGAATCAACAGATCATAAATGCCAAGCTCCGCATATTCCTCCCCGGTAATTCCATCATAGGCCGTGTCCGCCTCGTATCCTTTCTGTATCATCAGCTCCTTCAGCGAATCCGCCAGAAGCGTCTCATCCTCTATAATCAATATCTTCAAATCTCATTACCTCCGGACTCTTCCATGATTATAATAGATTGTGAAGCTGAAATAAAGCTGAAAAAAACAGGCGGCAGTTTATCAGCAGTTTCCCGGCAGTTTAACATATTCCTGTTTCAATTCTTCTGCCAGATAAGCATCGCTCATGCAGTGCATATCAGAAACACCATCACGGATCAGCTGATAAACCTGGGAATGATAAAAGAAATTCAATGCCGCATCCAGTGAAAGTCCCTGCTGTTTAGCAAAGCACTCAATGACACGGCTATATTTTTTCTGAAGCAAAATCGGGTTCGCTGTCATAGTGTTTCACTCCCTCCAAAATGCAGCAGAGACAGTGCTTTCTCTGTGCGGAAACATATTTGCAGGTTCGGCTTTTCATAACGCAGACGGTTGATCGCTTCTGTTTTATCAATCAACCCATCAAAGAATAACTCTACTGTATTAAACACCTTATCATTGGCAACGCCGCCCACAACGAGATCGTAAGCTGTTGAATCTTTTCCACTACGGCAGTTCAAAATAAAATCCAACCATTCTTCGGAATAGGAATCAAGTTTCAGCGTTATTAGTTCAGCTTCTCGGTTTTCATCGTATTCATACCGGGAGAAAATGCCATCTTTCCCACGGCGTTTGAACTTGCCGCACCACCTCGCCGCCTGTTCATACAGCGGCGTGACATAGAAGCCACGCCCGAAATCCACATTGGGGCGGGAATGAACCAAATCCGGCTTTGAAATCTCTAAGAAAGAACCGTGATAGAGAATCATACTTCCACACCCCTTTCTTTCATCACATCAAGGAGGTCATCAACAATATATTCCCGGCTCTGGGTATGCAGCACTTCATATTCCGGCACGATATAACCGTTCAAAATATCACTCTTTTCGGTAAATGCCTGATAGACACGCTCTGCATTAACCCCCAGCTTTGCCGCTACATTTTCAATGCAAAATACAGCAAACTCCAGCTCACTGGAATTTTTGATTTTCTGATCTGCCCTCATATACAAGCCCTCATTTTATAATTTTTGCTATTTCTTATATCACAGTTTAGCACAAAATAAATTAAAAGAGCAACGACTATCTCGCTGCTCTTTCTCATCCTGGCTAATTCCTTACATCGATTCAAAATCCAGCCGGATCAGGCAATTTCCATCCTCATCCTTCGGCTTTCTCATATAGACCAGATCCATATCCCTAGCCTGAAATTCCATCACTGCCTGTTCGGGAAGGATGGTCCGATAATTTTTCGGCCAGTGGCCTCCGCAGGGAATGGCGTAATCATTTTCCGGATCCCACAGAATCAGGGAGACTGCCTTTGCATGGCAGGCTTTGATGAACTCGATGGTCTTTCTAAGTCCCAGATATTCTGCTGCCAGATTTACCAGTACCACCTCCGATTCCTTTATGGAAGGATTCCGGTAATCCAGTTCATAGATCCTGCCATTCTCGGCAGCATAGTAGTTCAGCTGTTGTCTGTGTATATCATTTAATAGGGTCTGTACCATCATCTGCTCCTCCTGTCCGTTTACTCTTCTATACATTAGACAATTTATGTATCAAAAAAGTTTCATAGACAGGAGAAATTTTTATATTTGTTCCAGAATATACTGTTTTACCTGTTCCAGTTTACTCTGTTCCCACGCTTTTTCCTTTTCCTTTTCCGCCAGAGGGCAGACAATGGCAAAGTCCAGTGCTTCCCCGATGACGCGCCCACTTCTCTTTGGATTCGAGAAATTTTCTTTCCATTTTTCTTCGGAGGCGTTGGTATATTCCGTCGGGTTCAGATAAATCTGCTGCCGTTTGGTGGCACTGATAAACATTTTCGCTGCAAGCGGTTCCAGTTTCTGATACTCCTCTTCCTGCACATCCTCAAAAATGCGGGGAATCTCACCCTGCACCACATGCTCCGGGCCACGCTCAATCTTGATTCCAAATGGTTCAAAGGAGAAATCCTCTTCCGTAAAACTTAATTTCAAAAGCAGTCCAATATCCGTATTGAACTGTGCTCTCTGGTAATCCGTATCGAAGATAAAATTGCCAAGAGAATAGAAAATGGCTTTCTTATCAAAGGTCTCATAATTCATAGGCACATGAGGATGATGGCAGACTACCACATCGGCTCCCATTTTCAGGTATTCCAGATAGCGGTCTCTGGTATAAGGGGTTGGCAGGGACGTAAATTCTTCCCCTCCATGAGACACGATCACACACCAGCAGCAGGTCTTTTTGATCTCATCAATGACGCCCTGGATGGTCTCCATATCCGCCCAGTTGAGGCATCCGGCTTTTTCTTTCCCTGCAGGCTTGCAGCCTCTCTGATAGCCCACGCCAAACACGCCGATACCACCTGCATCCGGCAGAATCAAAGGTTTCTTTGCCTCCTCCAGATTCATGCCTGCACCAATCGTCTTTACACCATGCTTTCTGGCCTGTTCCAGCGTACATCTCATTCCCAGTTCGCCCGCATCCATAATATGGTTATTGCAGATATTCCAGATATCCGCTTTCATATTCTTCAGAACTTTAATCGCCGCCGGATTCATGGTATGCATCAGCTGCTGCACGCCCTCCGTCGTGGTATTGGTCGCCTGATCCACCAGCGGCCCCTCTACGTTCGCAATGACATGATCCGCACTGTGCAGAAATGCAAGCACCTCTCTTGACAAAAGTTCCTCATCATCCCACTTGCCTTCCATATAGCGGTCAAATCCGATGTCTCCGGTAAATACCAGCGATGTATGATCACGTATTATCTCTGACATAAAACAACCCCTTCCATGACTAAAACAGACTGACAAAACTGCCAGTCTGCAAATTTTCTATGCTATTTTAAGTCTATCACGAATCTCGCGAATATCAAGTTGTAATCCCGATACTTTTATATCCAGCAATGTATATTCAGAACGTCGGACCCGCACCATATCCAGCTTGCGGGACAGATCCAGATGTCCTTCCGCAATTTTGCAGATATTGGGGCGCAGTTCATTTTCCATCATACATTCGATTCTGTCTGTCTTTCTACTAAGACTGTCTACATCCGTACGCAGTTTCTCCATTCCGGTCTGCAGCTCTGTCACGTCTTTCCTCAATTCGGTCATTCCCACCTGCAGCTCCGTCACGTCTTTCCTCAGTTCGGTCATTCCCACCTGCAGCTCTGTTACATCTTTCCTCAGCTCTTTCATTCCTACCTGCAGCTCCGTTACATCTTCTCGCAACGCCTTCACTTCAACCTGCAGCCCCGTTACATCTTTCCTCAGTTCTTTCACCTCTTCACATACAGGTTCAATTGCTTTCCTGACAACTCCGCCAATCAGTTCCAGGTCTCTTTCATTTAACATGCCTTTCTCCTTCTTTTCTTTAGCTATTTGTTTTACTTTTTTCGATTACAACAAATAGTATATTATATACTTTATGAAATGTCAGTACAGTTTACATAAATTTCAAAAGTTTGTGCATATTTCACAATAACTGATTGTATCAGATTCCCCGGATTGCCCGGAAGATGCCGTACAGGTCCAAAAGTCCATATCCCCATGTTTTATTCGGATATGTATAATTTTCAGAACGGCCGGCACCGCGTATTACGTACTTCAGAATGCTGATGCTGTCCATGGAAGGGGCATTCTGCTGCACAATTCCCCACTCCAGCAACAGGGCACAGGCTCCGGCTCCCAGAGCAGCAGCAGCACTGGTACCTGTAAGTGTACTGACCCGTCCCCTGGCATCAATGGTGGATACCTCCACTGCCGGGGAGGCCACATCAGGAACGATTTTCCCGGTTCGTGTATATCCCCTGCCGGAGTCATACCAGATGCTGCCGGTCCTGGCATCATATCCGGCAAAGGTCAGAACACCTTCCGCATTGGCTGGTTCGGTGACCGTCGTATCCGGGTCCGGACGTAAAAAATACGTCTCCGAACTGATAAATCCTGTGACCGGCAGCCACATATGAAATCCTGCTTCCAGATTTCCAATAGAATAGATCCGGATCGTCCAGATCCCGGCTGTGGGATTCTGAAAAGCCAGCAGAATCCGCTCATCCCCGGATATTGCTTCCGACAACTCATACTGTACATCCAGAATCGTATTTTCAAACACAAAATCATAGCGTTCCCGGCTGAGAACCTGTGGCGAAATCCGGGAAATCCGTTCTCCGCCCGGTGCAGTCACCTCTGTAACAAAAAGTCCCGGCGCATTTCCCCAGAGATTCAGCTGAAATCCCGGATCATTTGGTCCTACCCTCAATTCCACATCCATATACCCATTTTCGGAAGGAAGAACTCCATAGAAATGATGCCCCCGGTTTCCTTCATTTCCGGCAGCTGCCACCACTGCCCGACCGGACTTTCTGGAAATATACGTAAGATACAGTCCAAGCGGAGTCTCACCCGTATGCCCGCCGGAATTGCTGCCAAGGGCCAGACAGATAATCAGAGGCTTTCCTTCCCTCCGGGCCAGAAGATCCAGATACCGGATACCCAGCATAATGTCTGCCTCCTCATAGGCAATGCAATCCTGTGGAATCTTCTCCAGCTGCCGGATAAACGGTTTTGCTTCTTTCAGCTTCACAAAGGCAATTTCCGCTTCCGGTGCCGCTCCGAGAAAATTTTCATCCGCCAGTTCAGATCCTGCAGCGATAGCCGCTACTTTGGAACCGTGTCCGTTCTCATCCCGCCCCGGCAAATATTCCCGTCCTTCCTGAAGCCACTCATTGATTTCCTCCCGTCCATAGCCGCTCCCATAGAGGAATCCCTCCGGCACAGTTCCACTCTGGTCTGTCTGATCCCACAGTCCGATCAGCCGCGTTCTCCCGTCGGATGTCCGGAACACCGGATTCTGCAGGGCAATTCCCGAATCCACAAAACCAATAATCACTCCTTTTCCCTTCAACTGCAAGGCAGGCTGGTTCTGAATGGTAAGAATCCGGGTCACCTCCAGACTCTCCGTATCCATCTGTGTATGACAGTAGGTCACCCCGTAGTCCCCGATGGGAAGACTGGTTCGGTTCCCGAATACCTCCTCCCGCCGCACATAGTACACACTGAAATTCGGGCTGATATACTGTCCGCAATATCCATAAGGCAGCCACTCCGCTTCCGGCGGCCGCACATCCATCTTCCACACAAAATCAATATACTCATCCGAAAGAATTGCTTCCCGGCAGTCCATCTCCGTCCCTCCGAAAGTCACCTCCCCTTAGCATATGCAAAAAAAGCTCTGATGTGCATCTGCACATCAGAGCTTTTGACAGGATCGTTAATCCTCAAACTGGCTGTTATACAGTTTCGCATAGAAACCATTCTTTGCCAGCAGTGTCTTATGGTTTCCCTGCTCCACGATCTGTCCGTCGCGCATAACAAGGATTACATCTGCCTCACGAATGGTAGACAGGCGGTGTGCCACAATGAAACTGGTATGGCCTTCCATGAGTTTGGCAAATGCATTCTGAATCTTCATCTCCGTTCGGGTATCGATGGAGGAGGTTGCCTCATCCAGAATCAGCATGGTGGGCCTGCAGAGCATCAGTCTGGTAATACACAGAAGCTGTTTCTGTCCCTGGGAAAGTCCGCCGCCGTCCTCGCCGATGAAGGTGTCATATTCTTTGGGAAGACGCTTGATGAAGCTGTGGGCATGGCTTAATTTGGCTGCCTCCACAATCTCCTCATCCGTCGCATCCGGTTTTCCGATGAGCAGGTTCTCCTTCACGGTACCGGAACGAAGCCAGGTATCCTGAAGCACCATTCCGTAAGCAGCGCGGAGACTGTTTCTGGTGAGCATCCGGATATCCGTCCCCTCCACCTGAATGCTTCCGCCGTCCACATCATAGAACCGCATGAGCAGGTTGATAAGTGTTGTCTTACCGCAGCCGGTAGGTCCGACGATGGCCACACGCTCACCCGGTTTTACGGTCAGGTTCAGATCCTCGATGAGCTTCTGATCCGGACGATAAGCAAATTTTACATCTTTCAGGCTTACATTTCCTTCTACATCAGTGAGAACCTTCACATCTTCCGGCTCCGGCGTCTGCGGCTCTTCCTCGATCAGTTCAAAGACACGGCCCGCGCAGGCAATGGCATTCTGGAGCTCAGTAATGACACCGGAAATCTCATTGAACGGCTTTGTATACTGGTTTGCATAGCTTAAGAAGCAGGTCAGCTGTCCGACAGACATTCTTCCGCTTATGGCTGCCAGCGCTCCCGTAATTCCAACACCCGTGTACACCAGGCTGTTGACAAAACGGGTGGACGGGTTGGTAATGGAGGAGAAGAAAATCGCCCGCAGGGAGTATTTCTGGAGACGGCCGTTAATCTCGTCAAACCGATCCATGGCTTCCTGCTCATGGCCGAATGCCTGTACCACCTTCTGATTTCCGATCATCTCATCAATGAGCGCAGTCTGCTCCCCTCTCGTCTCGGACTGTTTCCGGAACATATCGAAAGTATGTTTTGCAATGAAAGAAGCAACCAGCCAGGAAATCGGTGTTACCAGCAGGACCACAAAAGTGATTCCCACATTGACGCTTAACATAAATCCGATGGTTCCGAGAATCGTGATCACACCGGTAAACAGCTGGGTAAATCCCATGAGCAGACCATCTGCAAACTGATCTACGTCTGCGATGATACGGCTCACGATCTCTCCCGTTGATTTCTGGTCAATGTATTTCAGCGGCAGGATTTCCAGTTTGGCAAATGCCTCATTCCTGATATCCCGCACAATCTGATACGTCAGTTTATTGTTACAGATGTTCATGCCCCACTGTGCCAGTGCAGTGATACCGATGACCATTGCCATCTGCTTCAGCACGGCAAAGACACCTGCCCAGTCCACATGTCCTTTGCTCACGATACAGTCGACTGCATCTCCGGTGAGCAGCGGAATATACAGGGTGGATGCTACGGTAATGGCTGCCAGCAGAATGGAAATAGCCAGATAGAACCAATAGCGTCTCATATAGCGGAGTACCTTTTTCAGTACTTCGGACTGTTCAGAATTCATTTTCTTACTCATGGACGCTCACCCCTTCCTCTGCTGCCGCTTTCTTTCCTTCTTCTTTCTCAAACTGGGAATAGTAAATCTCCTGATATACTTCACAGTTGTTCAGAAGTTCCTGATGGGTTCCCATGCCTGCCACTTTACCATCATCCAGCACGATAATCTTATCTGCATGACGGATGGAAGACGTTCTCTGGGACACGATGAAGACGATAGGCTGTCCGTCCATCTCACGGATGGATTTCCGAAGTGCCGCATCTGTTGCAAAGTCAAGGGCAGATGCACTGTCATCAAGAATCAGGATGCCCGGTTTTCTCACCAGCGCACGGGCAATGGTCAGTCTCTGCCGCTGGCCGCCGGATAAGTTCTTTCCGCCCTGCTCAACCCGGGCCTGAAGCTGTCCGTCACGGTTTTCCACAAAGTCTTTTGCCTGTGCAACAGAAAGCGCCTGCCACATCTCTTCTTCCGTGGCATCCTCTTTACCCCAGCGGAGGTTGTCCGCGATGGTTCCGTTAAAGAGTACGGCTTTCTGCGGTACCACGCCTACCATATGGCGAAGGGACTCTTTGTCATAATTTTTGACATCCTCGCCATTGATCCGGACGGCTCCTGCCGTCGCGTCATAAAATCTCGGAATCAGATTTACCAGACTGGATTTACCGGAACCGGTACCGCCGATGACACCGATGGTCTCTCCTGCATGAGCGGTGAAATCAATGTCTGTCAGAGATTCTGTTCCCGCCTCTGCATAGGTCAGTCCTACATGGTCAAACTGCAGGGAAGTAATGGTATTTCCAACCTCTTCGGTTCCGTTCTTCATGCTGCACGGAATCTCGAAGATGCTCTGGATACGGTTTCCGCATGCCACAGCCTTGGTCACGGTGATAATCAGGTTTGCCAGTTTTACCAGTTCTACCAGAATCTGGTTCATGTAGTTCACCAGCGCTACCACCGCTCCCTGGGTCAGGATACCTGCATCTACCCGGACTGCTCCCGTGTAGAGAAGGACAATCACCGCATCATTTACGATAATGTACGTCACCGGATTCATAAGACCGGAAATACGGCCTACAAATTTCTGCAGGTCGGTCAAATGCTCATTTTCCTGACGAAAGCGTCTCTGCTCCTGCTCTTCCATCCGGAACGCGCGGATGACACGGACACCGGTCAGATTTTCTCTGGTCAGTCCCAGTACCTGGTCAAGTGCGCCCTGCACTCTCCGGTACATGGGCATGGTCCAGAGCATGATGCCAAAGACTACAATGGACAGAAGAGGAATTGCCACGACAAATACCAGTGCTGCTTTCACATCTACCGTAAATGCCATCACCATGGCGCCAAACACGATAAACGGGGAACGGAGGAACAGACGAAGCACCAGATTGATACCGGACTGTACCTGATTGACATCGCTGGTCATACGGGTCATAAGCGTAGAAGTACCAATCCTGTCCATCTCCGTATAGGACAGGCTCTGGATGTGTCCGAACAGCTCTTTTCTTAATGCTGTGGAAAATCCTGTTGCTGCCTTTGCCGCAAAATACTGTGCCGTAATGGAGCAGGTCAGGCCGATGACGCCCAGGGCAACGAGAATAAGGCACATTCTCACAATATAACCCCTGTCGCTTCCGCCGATACCCACATCGATGACGGCTGCCATAACCAGAGGCACGAAAAGTTCAAAAAGCGCTTCCAGCATCTTAAAAAGAGGTGCCAGAACCGTCTCCTTTTCATACCCCTTCAGGTAAATAAGAAGTTTTTTCATGATGGTTCTCCCTTGTTCAGAAACCGTTCAGGTTTCCGTATTTCCTTGACATTATAGCACAGCGTATTCTATATTAAAATTATTCATTTTGTATATGTTCTATATTTATTTCATATAGTTCATAAAGGAGTCATTGATGGATTTAAAACAACTATCCTATTTTGTGACAGTAATTCAGGAAGGAACTATCTCCGGTGCTGCGAGGAAGCTTCACCTGACCCAGCCGCCTTTAAGCTCTCAGATGAAGCTTCTTGAGGAGGAAGCCGGATGTCTGCTTTTTGAGCGGGGATCCCGCCATGTACAGCTCACCGCTGCCGGACAGATGCTCTACGGGCGTGCTGTCAAGATGCTGGAGCTGGCTGACATTACCACACGGGAGTTAAAGGATTACCGGGAAGGTACCGCAGGTGTCCTCCGGCTGGGCGTGGTGTCCTCTGTAGGGAGCACCTACCTCATCCATGCGGTACAGGATTTCAAAAAACAGTATCCCCATATTGATTTTGAATTAACCGAGGGAAATACCTATCAGCTGCTGGAGCAGCTGTCCTCCGGCCTTATTGAACTGGCCATGGTCCGCACTCCCTTTTCCAGGCAGGGACTAAGCTCTGTCCCCCTGGTCGAAGAACCGCTTCTGGCAGTCGGCAATAAAAGTTATTTTCCTGCAGGGACTTCTATTACCCTGTCTGACCTTTCCGGCCTGCCATTGATTCTCTACCGAAGGTGGGAACCCATTCTGTTGGAATCCTTCCGGGAAGCCGGGCTGGTTCCCCATGTTTTCTGTAAAAATGATGATGCCAGAACCTCTGTCATCTGGTCGGATGCCGGACTTGGTGTCTCCATTCTTCCTGCTTCCGCCTTCGGGCTGGTCAAAAATCCGGACACCGTCAGCCGACACATCTCTGATTTTTCGCTGACCTCCAGTATCTGTCTGGTGCGAAGCCAGGATACCTGGATCTCCACAGCCGCCCGTGCTTTCCTGAACTGTCTCTCTGAAACCTGTGAACACCCGTTTTCCTCATAAAAGAAAGGAGCTGATGCCTTTGGCAGCTACACAGACAAAACTACTTGAAAAACTCAAAGAATCCTTAAAAGCAGTCCTTCCCATTATGGGAATTGTACTCCTCTTAAGCTTCACCATCGCACCGCTTCCCTCCGGTATTCTGCTGTTATTCCTCTTCGGAGGCATCTTGTTAATTATCGGCATGATGTTCTTCAACCTGGGTGCAGAGCTCTCCATGACACCTATGGGGGAAAAGGTGGGAAAGCAGATGGCAGAAAGCCGGCATCTTGGCCTGGTGCTTTTCCTTTGCTTCCTTCTTGGCTTTATTATCACGATCTCAGAGCCTGACCTTCAGGTGCTGGCTGGTCAGGTACCCTCTATTCCTAACCTGACATTGATTCTTGCTGTGGCAGGCGGTGTGGGACTGTTCCTGATGGTCGCCATGCTCCGTATGCTTTTTTCCATGGCGCTGGCTCCGCTGCTCATCATCTTCTATCTCCTGGTTTTTGCCCTTGCCGCCTTTGTACCCGGAGATTTCCTGGCCGTTGCCTTCGATTCCGGCGGTGTGACCACCGGTCCCATGACCGTTCCCTTTATCATGGCTCTGGGCGTCGGCTTTTCCGCTGTCCGAAGCGATAAGCACGCAGAGAACGACAGCTTTGGTCTCGTCTCCCTCTGTTCCATAGGACCGATTCTGGCTGTCCTCATACTGGGCATCCTCTTCCGTACCTCCGACAGCTCCTATACAGCCACCGTTATTCCGGAAATTCAGAATTCCAGGGATCTGTGGCTCTGCTTCCAGGATGGGTTCCCGGAATACATAAAAGAAATTGCCCTGTCCCTTCTTCCGATCACGGTGTTCTTCTCCCTCTTTCAGGTCTTTTCCCTGAAGCTGAAGAAACGGACTCTGAAGAAGATTGCGGTCGGCATTCTCTATACGTATATCGGCCTCGTCCTTTTCATGACCGGTGTCAATGTCGGATTTATGCCCGCGGGAAATTATCTTGGCCAGCAGATTGCCGGACTTTCCTGTAACTGGATTCTCATTCCCATCGGTATGGTCATCGGTTACTTTATCGTAAAAGCGGAACCCGCAGTGTACGTGCTCATGGAGCAGGTGGAGGAGCTCACCTCCGGTGCCATCTCCGGTCAGGCCATGGGGATGTCACTCTCCCTCGGCGTGGCGGCATCCGTCGGAATCGCCATGCTGCGGGTGCTGACCGGTATTTCCATCCTGTGGTTCCTCATCCCCGGATATGCCATTGCATTGATCCTGTCCTTTTTCGTACCGAAGATCTTCACCGCCATCGCCTTTGACTCCGGCGGTGTTGCTTCCGGTCCCATGACCGCCACGTTCCTGCTGCCCTTTGCCATGGGAGCCTGCGACGCCCTCGGCGGAAATATTGTCAGTGACGCCTTCGGCATTGTCGCCATGGTTGCCATGACGCCGCTTATCACCATCCAGATTCTGGGAACCATTTACCGGTTCCGCGCCGGTTCCTCCGGTTCCTTTATCCCGGTGCCTGTTGTTTCCTACCTGGATCAGTTTGCAGAAAATGACATTATTGAGCTGTAAGCAGAAAGGATAAAAGCTATGAATCAGATCTTTCTCATGGGTCTCATTGCCAACCGGGGCCTCCGTAAAAAATATCTGGCATTTTTTGAAGAACATCAGGTAACCGTTGTATTATCTTCCATGGCTGCCGGTACTGCTTCCAACAGCATTCTCGATGCGCTTGGACTGGAAGCCACAGAAAAGACCGTCTATTTTGCCCTGCTCACCAGGGATACATGGAAATCTCTGAAAAAAGATTTGTATGAAAAAATGAAGATCGACATTCCCGGACGGGGAATCGCATTTTTGATCCCACTCTCCAGCATCGGAGGGAAGAACGCACTGCAGTATCTCACCGCAGGACAGACTTTGCAGATTGAGGAGGAAAGCACATTGCAGAACACGGATTATGAACTTTTAGTAACCATTGCAAACGGGGGACATATTGAAACCATTATGGATGCCGCCAGAAGCGCCAGCGCGCCCGGTGGAACCGTGATCCATGCCAAAGGTACCGGAGCGGAACATGCAAAGCGTTTCCTCGGTATCTCCCTGGCGGAAGAAAAAGAAATGATCTTTATTGTAGTGCGGACCTGCCAGAAACAGCAGATCATGAAAGCCATTATGGAGCGGGCCGGCATTGACTCCCCGGCAGGAGGTATCGTCTTCTCCCTGCCGGTCACCAGCACTGCCGGACTTCGTCTTCCGGAGGAAACCGATGATTAAATTTCCTCATAATTACGGTAGAGGCGCATGGACAGGAATCCTTTTTTGTCCAGCGCTTTGCTGTAATTTGCAATCTCTTCCACTGCCAGTTTTACACTGTGGGTAAGCCTCTCTTCCAGAAACTGGTCGCTCTCTGCGCAGTGGGAATTGAACACGCCGTCAGCAATCAGGCCGCCAATTCCTTTTCCCTGTCCAATGATATGAAAAAACAGCTGCAGCACTTTCTGTTTTCTCCGGTTCCTGCACACAAAGAAACGCAAGACATGGCGGAAATACCGGATGCAGACGTCGATCTGCCGCGGCGTAATCCGGTTGAACATGGATGCAATCACTCTTCTCGTATGAGACCGGCTAATCAGATGATGGATCGGTACATACTGAAGCGGATCCTTTCCGTCCCGCTCCATGAGGTACCGGTCAAATTCTGTCTCAATCTCCAGATGTCCCAGATTCTTCTCTTCCATGTAACAGTTAATATAGGGATGGCATTCACTGTCCAGAATAAAATGACAAATAAACCCATATAAATACGCTCTCAGCACCGGATCCTCACTCTGCCGGTACTTTTTCAACCCTTTTTCGAAGAAATCCGCCGCCAGCTCCTTGTGAAGCCGTACCCCCTGCTGGTTAATTCTGTTTTTCAACAGGGGAAAATAATAAAACAGCAAATCCGGTCCATGCAGGCCTAACAGAAACGCATCTTTTCCTTCCCGGATCCATTCTTTCTCATTTTCAGGTAATTCTTTATATACTTCTTTTCCAAAACGATAATGTGCATATGCTGCCGGCATCTTACCAGCCTCCTTCTCAAAGTTGTACTTTGCCAATTGCAGTATAACACAATTCCCCTACCCTGCATATGATGAAGTGTAAATAGTTTTTTGGAGGTTATCTTCATGGGTGACTTAAGTTCGAGAAACGGCTGCGGATGCAACAGCGGTTGTGGATGCAATTCCTGCGGCTGCGGTGGTAACAACGCAATTTTCGGCGGCGGAAGCTGCTGCAGCTGGATCTGGATCCTCCTGCTGTTAAGCTGCTGCTGTGGCAACGGCAATGGAATCTTCGGCGGTGGCTGTGGCTGTGATAATGGCTGTGGCTGCGGCGGCAATGACAACAGTTGTCTGTGGATCATCATCCTGCTGTGCTGCTGCGGTGGATTCGGCGGCAATAACAGCTGCGGATGTGGCTGTGGCTGCAACTCCTGCGGATGCTGAAAAAACATCGTGAAGCTGCCGGGCTGTCAGGCTGTCTGACAGCCCCTGTATCCATAAAGATCGTGTAAGCGAGATTTTCCCATAACTCGGAAAGTCCCGGCTCCGGGAACGCATGATTTCCGGCATCCGTTCATATATTGAAGAAAGACGCAGGGGGCAGATTCTACTATGACTCCATTTGATGAAGCAATGCTTTCCAAAGAACTGCAGATGCTCAAAGCCTTCCTGCCCTTTCTTCCTGTTTCCATGCAGAAAATGCTGGCAATCTACATCAAATGGACAGAGCTTCGCAATGTCATTGAATATTACAACCGAAATCCGCCTGTACAGCTGTCTCCGGAGGGAGGTAATCTCATAAAATGCCTCAAAGGACTGCTTCCCCCGGAAGAACAGGCACAGATGGAACAATTCTCGGACCTGTTTGAAAATATGGATCTCTACCGGGAAATGTTCGAGAGCTTCTCCGCTCCGGCTCCCGGTTCAAAGGAAGGTGACACATGAATATTCCGGACTGGTTTTATGATGAGCGGGTGCAGCAGATTGCCCCGGAAAAATTAACGCTTCTTCTACGGCTTGCCGAACAGTTGGAAGGAAAGACAAGCCAGCGGGAAATGCTTCCCATTATCATGGGAGCCGCCGCTTCCGCCAGCAGGCAGAATCTTGGATTTACCAGAGAAGAATTTGAACTGATTTTCCGGATTATGAAAGAAGGAAAATCCGATGCAGAACAGGCTCAGATGGACGATATGCTGAACCAGGCTCAGCGGCTCTTTTCCGAAAAATCAAAAAAAGGCAGGTAGTCTTCACTCCTGCCTTTTGCGTCTTTACTTATTCTTTTGTGTGGGTGTTAATAAACTGTAATTTAGTCTTTGAATAGAGAATCTTCTGGCTGTGATACAGGCCAATATAGCCGGATTCCAGGTAACTGATGCCCACCACCAGCAGAATAAATGGCATAAAATCAAAGCCAAACAGCTCAAAGCTTAACAGCATGGAGGAAATGGGACAGTTTGTCACGCCACAGAAAACCGCTGCCATACCGCAGGCTGCCGCCATAGAAGGAGACAGGCCCGTCACCTGTCCAAACAGGCATCCAAAGGTAGCCCCCACAAACAGGGTCGGCACAATCTCACCGCCACGGAATCCACATCCAAGGGTTACCGCCGTAAAAATAATTTTCAGAAGAAATGCCGCTGCTTCCGTCTCTCCGCCAATGGCACGCTCCACAATATTCATACCTGCGCCCAGGTAATCCGTAGTATTCAGAAGCTTTGCCATTACAATCACCAGAAGCGCTCCTGCCACGATTCTGACCCATTCATTGGGAATCAGGTCTTTGTACCAGTGCTCCGCATGATGAAGAATGGTACAGAATAAAATACTTACCGCCGCGCAGGCAAATGCCAGAAGGATGGCAAGAATGGCATTCCTGAGATCAAAGACCGGAATGTTCTCGATAATGAAATGTTCCCCTTCCGCACCTACCATCAATGCCACTTCATGGGCAATGAGGGAAGCAATGGCACAGGGAACCAGAGCCGCATACTGCATGATGCCTACGCTGATGACCTCCATGGCAAAAATCGTAGCTGTCAGCGGGGTACCGAACAATGCAGAAAATCCGGCGCTCATACCGCACATAATCATAAGCTTGTGGTCATATTCGTCAAATTTCATCCATTTGCCAAGGGTTCCGCCAATACTTCCGCCCAGCTGCAGGGCTGCACCTTCACGTCCTGCGGATCCTCCACAGGCATGTGTTAAAATGGTTGCAACCACAATGAGCGGTGCCATCCGAAGGGGTACATAGGTATCTGACTGGACTCCTTCCAGTATCTTGTTGGTTCCTGTCTTATAGGGATCCAGCTTATAGATTGCCACAATCAGAAGGCCTGCTGCCGGAAGCAGATACAGCATCCACGGGTGCGCATTTCGGAAAACTGTCACCATGGTAATGCTTCTGCCAAACAATCCGCCGAAGATTCCCAGAATCACACCGGTAGGACCTGCCACCAGAATCCATCTGGCCAGCAGCTCAAATCTTCCAAAACATTTTTTCACAAACTCTTTCATTTCACTTCTTATCCTCTCCATCGTCTCTACCATGACTCCCCTGTCACAGCAAAAATAGAGTTACTGTTCAGACAGCAGCCAGACACTTGCTGTCAGGCTGCGTAAGAACTTGATTCAGGGGTGAGCAGGCTCCTTTTGCGAAGC
>CAVFMZ010000020.1:0-34145 GCA_963623675.1 Firmicutes bacterium CAG:176
ATTCCTGGGATATACCGGCGTTGATCGCCCTCGTGATTTTGATTGTGGTGGTGCTGGTGGGATCTTCTTGCATTGCTTGTGCTGGTGGCAGTCATTGTCGTTTATCTTGTCAGACGCCACAACCTGAAGAAAGAGCAAAAGCTGGAAGACCGGCTGTCAGACCTGTACGCAGGCGATTCGGTTGAAAAAGACAAAGAGTCAACTGTGCAGGCATAATACAAAAACGAACAAACCATAGCGAGTACCCTGCATCTGCCAACCGGCAGATGCAGGGTACTATGTTTTATCCTCATCATTTTTTCACATATCGCTGATTCCTGCTATTCGGTTTATCAGGAATGGTCATCTCAACAACTCCTGATTGTAATGCAGGATTCATATAATTCTTACGAAAAGTTTCTCTTGACCTGAGATTTAGATTTTGCATAATGGCAGTCGCGGTGTATGAAACATCGTACTCCATCACATCTAACAGTCGTCTCACATATTCGCTCATCTCGTCATCCGCGTGCCCTATCTGCATAATAACATCATCTAAAATTTTATCAATCTGCTCCAGCATAAACTCAATAAATACATTGGAGTTCCCATTGACATGACATTTGGCAATCGCTTCATAGTATTCAGGCTGGAATTTTTCAATCTGGCTTTCCAAGGGAATATATTCAAATATGTCCCGCCACTGATTAAGCAGTAATGTATGCCACAACCTCGCCATTCTGCCATTTCCATCTGCAAATGGATGTATGAAAACAAATTCATAGTGAAATACTGCAGCTAAGATCAGTGGATGAACGGTTTCTTTACTATCATTCATCCATGAAAAAAGCTCTCTGATCAGCTCAGGCACCATATTCGGTGGAGGTGCAATAAAAATACATTTATCCCCGGCAAATACACCTTCTGAACCGCTGCGGAAAACCCCGGATTCTTCCTCAATGCCAGCCGTCATAATGCCATGTATCCGCTTTAATTCGCTGACACTATATGGATCTGTTTCCTTAATTTTCTCATACGCCAAATAGGCATTCTTTACTTCCTGTATCTCCTGTCTATCTCCAAATACTACTTTTCCATTGATAACATCCCTCACTTCCGACAACGAAAGAGAATTTGCTTCTATTTTCAATGAAGAATGGATAGATTTGATTCTATTATTCTTCCGAAGATGAGGTTTATTATCCAACATATGACGACCGTTAATGCCCCCAACTTTCTCCGATATGGAGGATACGTACTCCAACATTTTATTGGAAATTGTAAATGGGGGAATATACTTATCCATATGTCTCTCCTGTCTTGCTTACTTTCTTGCTTATTATATTTGTTATTTCATATTAATGCAAGGTAAATGAGAACATTTTTTTGTAACCGATGAATAACCCACCGTTCCACAAACGCTTCAGCATATGGGATAATGACACCAATAACAGTAAAAGACTTGATATTTTTCGAAAATCGTGGATACTAACATAGAAGTTCGGACGGTTTCGTCCTAAGTACGAGGTGAAATGCATGGTTAAACGAGATTCATATATGAACCGACTATGATTATCTCATAAGGAAAGCACGACAAAAAGAAAAACAACAGGTGCTGAAAATGCCAAAATGATGTATGATAGGAGCATAAGAAGAAAAGGAGAGCACAAACTATGCCTTGTACTACGATATTAGTTGGAAAAAATGCCTCTTATGATGGCTCTACCATGATTGCCAGAAATGACGATTCCTGTTCCGGGAGATTTACCCCGAAGAAATTCGTGGTGGTGCATCCGGAGGAGCAGCAGAAACATTATAAATCCGTGATTTCCCATGTGGAGATTCCACTTCCGGAGCATCCCATGCGTTACACTTCCATGCCCAATGCGCTGGAAGGAGAGGGTATCTGGGCAGCCAGCGGTGTCAATGAAGCTCATGTGGGAATGACGGCTACGGAGACCATCACCTCCAATCCCAGAGTGCTGGGAGCAGATCCGCTGGTAGAAGGCGGCATCGGCGAGGAGGATATTGTGTATCTGGTACTTCCCTATATTCACAGTGCGCGGGAAGGCGTGCAGCGGCTGGGAAGCCTGCTGGAGCAGTACGGAACGTATGAAATGAACGGCATTGCTTTCCAGGATCAGGACGAAATCTGGTGGCTGGAGACCATCGGAGGACATCACTGGATTGCAAGAAAAGTGCCGGATGATGTATATGTGGTCATGCCGAACCAGCTGGGCATCGACGCCTTTGATCTGGAGGATGCTTTTGGTGCACAGAAGGAGCATCTGTGTTCCGCTGATATGAGAGAATTTATCCGGAAATACCATCTGGATCTTTCTCAGGACGGCGTGCTCAATCCAAGAGACGCTTTTGGAAGCCATGATGATGCAGATCATGTGTACAATACGCCCCGTGCCTGGTTTATGGAGCGTTATCTGAATCCGACGACCTGGAACTGGGATGGTCCGGATGCAGATTACACGCCGGTATCCGACGATCTGCCCTGGTGCATGGTGCCGGAGAAGAAGATTACCGTGGAGGACGTAAAATACGTACTGTCCTCTCATTTTCAGGGAACACCTTATGATCCCTATGCCGCTTATGGCGATAAAACCATGAAGGGCGCTTACCGTTCCATCGGTATCAACCGGAACGATTTCGTGTCTGTTATTCAGATGCGCCCGGATCAGAAAAAATATCACAGCACCATTGAGTGGGTGGCATTTGCCTCCAATGCATTCAATGTGCTGGCTCCTTTCTATGCAGATGTGGAGGAGACACCGGATTACCTGTCCAATACGACGGCAGAGGTTTCCACTGATAACTTCTACTGGTGCAGCCGGATGATCGCGGCCATGGCAGATGCGTCCTACCGCACTTCCATTTTCCATATTGAGCGGTATCAGGAAAGCGTCATGGCAAAAGGCCACGCGCTGATCAATGAATATGATGAGCTGCTTGAGCAGGAACAGGATCCGGCAAAACAGATGCAGCTGAAGGCAGAGGCAAATCAGAAGATTGCCGAGATGCTCAAAAAAGAGACGGCGTCCACGCTGGATAAAGTGCTCTATGAACTGAGCAACCAGATGAAAAATGCCTACTCCCGGTCTGATGCATAAGCAGAAAGGGAACAGCCATGATAAAGATTGATCTGATTACCGGATTTTTAGGAGCCGGTAAGACCACTTTTCTGAAAAAATATGCCCGCTATCTTCTGGATCAGGGACTGAATATTGGGATTCTGGAAAATGATTTCGGAGCAGTCAATGTGGATATGATGCTCTTAAAAGACCTGGAAGGAGATCACTGTGAACTGGAGATGGTGTCCGGCGGATGTGATGCAGACTGCCATCGGAGAAGATTTAAGACAAAACTCATTGCTATGGGAATGTGCGGCTATGACCGTGTTTTAGTGGAACCGTCCGGCATCTTTGATGTGGACGAGTTCTTTGATGCACTGCGGGAAGAACCGCTGGATCAATGGTATGAGATCGGCAGTGTCATTGCCGTGGTGGATGCAGGTCTGGAACAGGAGCTTTCCCGGGAGGAAGAATATGTGCTGGCGTCCGAAGTGGCAGATGCGGGCTGCGTGATCTTGAGCAGAAGCCAGCTAGTGCCGGAGGAGAAGCAGAAAGAAACCATTGCTCATATCAACCGTTCCATGGAACAGGTAAAATGCAGCCGCCGGTTTGAGCAGGAGATTATTAACAAAGACTGGGATCTCCTGACGGATGCGGATTTTGAGCAGATCAGAAATTCCGGCTATGTGATGGCGGATTTTGCAAAGCTGGGATTTCAGAAGGAGGAAGTATTTTCTTCCTTGAGCTTTCTGAACGTACAGATAGATGAAAAGAAACTGAGAAAAATCGTGGAACAGCTGTTTGCGTCTACAGAAGCAGGACAGGTTCTTCGTGTAAAAGGCTTCTGGCAGCAGGACGGGCAGTGGATGGAATTGAACGCCACCTCCCGCAGCATGACGGTTGGCCCGGTGCCAGCAGGGCAGCAGGTGCTGATTGTCATTGGAGAAGATCTTTCCCGGGATGTGATTTCCGGAATGATCGAAGGAGAATAAGGAAAAACTGAGGAGTGAATCATGTATATTATTGCGGGCCTGGGAAATCCGGGCGGAAAATATGAGAAGACCAAACATAATATGGGCTTTCAGGTCATTGATCTGCTGGCCGACAAATATCATATAGAGATGAACCAGAAAAAACACAAAGCCATCTGCGGAACCGGTGTCATGGAAGGCGTGAAGGTGCTGCTCTTAAAACCCCAGACTTTTATGAATCTAAGTGGGGAGAGCATCCGCGAGGCAGTGGATTTTTATAAAATTGATCCGGAGACAGAGCTGATCGTCATTTACGATGATATTTCTCTGGCGCCCGGTCACTTAAGAATCCGGAAAAAAGGCAGCGCCGGAGGACACAACGGCATAAAAAATATTATTCAGCATCTGGGAACCCAGGTATTCCCGCGGATCCGTGTGGGCGTGGGTGAGAAGCCGGAAGGATGGGATCTGGCAGACTATGTGCTGAGCGGATTTTCCAAAGAGGATGAGGCGCTGGTAAAAGACGCCTGGGGACGGGCCGTGGAAGCAGCGGCAGTTATGCTGACCGACGGGCCGGAGAAAGCCATGAACGAGTTTAATTAGGTATTAGGGGGATTTCATGAACACATTTTATGAACCGCTGCTTCAGATGGAGGCCTTCGATCAGATCAGGGGGGCGCTGAAGAAAGAGGAACGGCTGCAGCTCATTACCGGCTGCGTGGACTCCCAGAAAACCCATCTGATGTACGGACTTGGCCGGGCTTATCCGGTGAAGCTGATCCTTACCTACAGTGAATTAAAAGCCAAGGAAATCTTCGAGGAATATCAGACGCTGAAGGAAGACGTCTTTTATTATCCTGCGAAGGATTTCCTTTTCTTCCATGCAGATATTCAGGGAAATGAGCTGCTGCGGCAGCGGGTAATGGCGGTGAGCCGCCTGCTGGAAAAGGGTGAGGCGGTCATTGTCACGACTCTGGACGGCTGCATGGATCCGCTGCTTCCCCTGGAAACGTTAAGAAGCTTTGTCATGAACATTGGCGTTGGCAGTGTGCTGGAGACCGAGGCAGTGAAGCTGCGTCTGGTTCGCATGGGATATGAGCGGGTCGGACAGGTGGAGATGCCGGGACAGTTTGCCATCCGCGGCGGCATTATCGATATTTATCCGCTGACAGAAGAATACCCGGTTCGTGTGGAACTGTGGGACGACGAGGTGGATTCCATCCGGAGCTTTGATGCGGAGAGCCAGCGTTCCCTGGAAAATCTGGACGAACTGACGCTTTATCCGGCGGCGGAGCTGAATCCGGAGGAGCAGCACTGCGAGGGCGTGAGCCTGCTGGATTATATGAAATCTTTTTCTTCCCTTGTATTTCTGGATGAGGGCGGCCGCCTGCTGGAGCGGGGCGAGACCGTAGAAAAAGAATACATGCAGAATTATGAAAACCGCATGGAGAAAGGCGAGATTCCCAAGAACCAGCCAAAGGAGATCTTCACCTGTGCGGAAATGGTTCACCGGCTGAATCACGTGCGGGGAGCAGCGCTTGGAACTCTGGAGACGCCGGAAAAACGGCTGGAGTTTCACAATCGGTTCAGCATGGATACCCGTTCTGTTCAGCCTTATAATAATCATTTTGAACTTCTGGTGAAGGACTTAAAGCGCTGGAAGAAGGAAAAATACCGGGTGATTCTGCTTTGCGCATCCCGTACCAGAGGACGCCGTCTGGCAGAGGATCTCTTAAAGGAAGATCTCAATGGATTTTACAGCGAGGATCCGGAGCGTGTAGTACAGCCCGGCGAGATCATGGTGGTCCATGGAAATGTAAAACGGGGCTATGAATATCCGCTGATCCGCTTTGCAGTGATTTCCGAGACCGATGTCTTCGGACAGGAGAAGAAAAAAGTCCGGAAAAAACACCGGGCCTATGAAGGCCGGAAGATTGCAAGTTTTACGGATCTTTCTGTGGGCGATTACGTGGTCCATGAAAATCATGGCCTTGGTATTTACCGTGGTATCGAGAAGATCGAGGTCGATCACACGGTAAAGGATTACATGAAAATCGAGTACAGCAAGGGTTCCTTCCTTTATATACTGGCAACCCAGCTGGATGCCATTCAGAAATACAGCAGCTCCGAGGCAAATAAGACACCGAGGCTCAACACCCTTGGCGGCGCGGACTGGAAGAAAACCCGGATCAAAGTAAAAGGTGCCGTACAGGAAGTGGCAAAAGACCTGGTAGAACTCTATGCGGCGCGGCAGGCGGAGAAGGGCTATGTATACGGCCCGGATACGGTGTGGCAGCGGGAGTTTGAGGAATTATTTCCTTATGAAGAGACGGAAGATCAGCAGCGGGCCATTCAGGATACGAAGAATGATATGGAGAGCGAGAAGATCATGGACCGCCTGGTCTGTGGCGATGTAGGTTACGGAAAGACCGAGGTGGCTATCCGGGCTGCATTCAAAGCCGTACAGGAAAGCCGTCAGGTAGTGTATCTGGTTCCTACGACGATTCTGGCCCAGCAGCACTATAATACCTTTGTGCAGCGCATGAAGGAATTTCCGGTGCGGGTGGATCTTCTCTGCCGTTTCCGCACACCGGCCCAGCAGAAAAAGACCATTGAAGATCTGAAAAAAGGACTGGTGGACATTGTCATCGGAACCCACCGGGTACTTTCCAAAGATGTGGAATACAAGGATCTGGGACTTCTGATTATCGACGAGGAACAGCGGTTTGGCGTAGCAGATAAGGAGAAGATTAAGAAGCTTCGTACCAACATTGATGTGCTGACTTTAACGGCGACGCCCATTCCCCGTACCCTTCACATGAGTCTTGCGGGAATCCGGGATATGAGCGTACTGGAAGAACCGCCTATGGATCGTATGCCCATTCAGACTTATGTCTGTGAATATGATGAGGAGATGGTGCGGGCGGCCATCCACCGGGAACTGGCCCGGGAAGGACAGATATATTATGTCTATAACCGGGTGGAGACCATTGCAGAAACCGCAGCCAGAATTCAGGCGCTGGTACCGGAGGCAAATGTGGCGTTTGCTCACGGTCAGATGAAAGAACATGAGCTGGAGCGGATTATGTACGATTTCATTCAGGGGGAGATTGATGTGCTGGTGGCGACGACCATCATCGAGACCGGAATGGATATTTCCAATGTAAATACCATGATTATCCACGATGCAGACAATATGGGACTCTCCCAGCTGTATCAGCTGAGAGGACGCGTGGGCCGTTCCAACCGGACTGCCTATGCATTTCTCATGTACAAAAGAGACAAGATGCTCAAAGAGGTGGCAGAAAAGCGTCTTCATGCCATCCGGGAGTATTCTGATCTGGGAAGCGGCTTCAAGATCGCCATGCGTGACATGGAGATCCGTGGTGTCGGCACGCTTCTGGGACAGCGGCAGCATGGACACATGCAGGCAGTAGGTTACAATCTTTACTGTAAAATGTTAAATGAAGCAGTTCTGAGGTTAAAGGGCAATAAAGCTGTGGACGAGGATGATTTCGAGACGGTAGCGGACATTCAGATCGATGCGTTCATCCCCGATTCATATATGAAAAATGAAGCGCTGAAGCTGGATATTTACCGGCGGATTGCGGCCATTGAAGGGGAAGAAGAACGGGATGATATGCTGGAAGAGCTGATTGACCGTTTCGGGGAACCGCCGACAGCGGTTATGAATCTTCTGGCCATTACTCTTCTCCGGGGAAGAGCCCACAGTCTTTATATTAAGGAAGTGCAGACCCGCCCGGACCGTGTGACTTTGACCATGTATGAGAAAGCGAAGATCCGCGTGGAGCGGATTCCGGAGCTTCTGGAGCGCATGGGCGGCAACATGACCTTCCGGAAAACAGACCCGCCTCAGTTTGTCTGCCAGTTAAAAGGCGGCACACGGAGATTTTCCGGTTCCCTGCTGGAAATTACCGATGAGGTTCTCACAGAGATGGAACTGCTGAAGGAACAGGAGGCCAGATGAGAAAACTGATTGTAACATTCCTGTGTCTGACACTTTTTCTTGGGGGCTGCGGTTCTGCGGCAGCCACCGGAAATAGAACAGAGGAAACGGCATTTACCATCAATGGAGAAGAGATCAGTCTCCGGGAGTGGAATTTTTACATTCGGATGAACCAGATGATCTGGGAAAAGGACGATCTGGAGGAAGCTGGGGATGATATGTGGAGCCAGGAAGTCTCCGATGACGGAACCACGCTGGCAGACAGTCTGAAAGAGCAGGTGCTGGATACCATTGTGCAGATTCATCTGATGAACCAGCACGCAGAGAAATATGGAGCGGCGCTTACCGAGGCAGATGAGACAGAACTTGCGGCACGGGCAAAGGATTTCATGGAAAATTACCATGAAAAGCTGCTGGAATTTGCCGGCGCGGACGAGGATTTTGTAAAAGAAAAGCTTACCGAAACCCGCCTCTCCGAAAAAGTGGCGGAAGTGATGGCGGAGAATTATGAACCAGAATTAAAAGAAGAAGACTATCACCGGGAGGGCATCTGCTACGTGTTGATTTCCACTACAGGCCTCCGGGATGAAGATGGAACGGTCACGCCATTTTCGGAAGAAGAGGTGGCGTGGCGTACCGCACTGGCTTTTTCTCTGGCAGAAGAGGCAAGAAGAACCGGAAGCCTGAAGATTTCAGCGGAAGCGGAAGACTTAACGCCCATCGAATCCAGTATGGGAAATACCAATGAAGGGGATGGACAGGAGCCATTGATGCTGGATGCGGCGAGAGCGCTGGAAGTGGGAGAGATTTCCGATCCCATAGAGACCGAAGAAGGATGGTTCCTGGTACAGCACACCAGCGATGAAGATGCGGATGGCACGGAATACTGGAAAGAGTATCTGACGGAGCAGGAGAAGGAATCTTACTGCAGCGGTATTTACCAGGGCTGGAAGGACCAGGCGGATATCGAACTTCATCAGGATGTGATGGACACCGTAATTGTGAACGAAGTATTAAAAGAGTTGCTTTAACGTTGGAAAAAGCATATAATCAAAGGAAAACACGTATTTAGGAGGACATATATTATGAAGAAGAGAACCGTGTGCCTTATCGCACTCATGTCCGCGATGACTATGGCACTGACCGGTTGCTCCGTCGGAAACAGTGTAAATAATTCCGCAGAGGCAGCAAATGTGGATGGAGTATCCATTCCGCTGGGAGAGGTGAATTTCTATCTGCGTTATCAGCAGACCCAGATGTCGATGTACAGCGGATATTTTGGCGAAGATTTCATGAACCAGGATCTGATGGGAACGGGAAGTATTTACGGTGAGACCGTAAAAGATACCGTGGTACAGACTCTGGAAGAATATTATCTGGTTGAGGCGCATGCAGAGGAGATCGGTATTTCTCTGACAGACGAGGACAAGACAGCAGCAGAGGAGGCAGCAGATGTATTTCTGGCAGCCAACGACAGCAAGACGCTGGAGGCGATGTCCGCAGATAAAGAGACCGTTACCCATGTACTGGAGCTGATGGCGCTGCAGAACAAGGCGTATGAGAATCGTGCAGCAACCATCGACACCAATGTAACCGATGAAGAAGCAGCACAGAAGACCATTACCTATGTGCGCTCTTCTACCAACGGAACTACTGATGATGACGGCAATACTGTAGACCTGACCGATGAGGAGCTGACAGCGAAGAAAGACGTTCTGAACCAGATCCGCGACGAGGCAGGTGCAGACGGTGATCTGGATGCGGCAGCAGAGAATCATGACCTGAGTGCAGTTACCACCAGCTATGGTGCAGATGATGAGAACTTGAATGAAGATGTGAAGGCAGCAGCAGAGACCCTGTCTGACGGTGAGTATGCCGATATCGTTGAAGGTGACAACGCTTACTATCTGGTTCGTATGGATTCCACCTTTGACAGAGAAGCAACGGACAATCACAAACAGGTAATCCTGACCCAGCGTAAGAGCGATGCTTATACTGCATGGGTAGATTCTCTGAAGGAAAATGCAGAAATCACCACCAATGATGATGCGCTCGGAAAACTGACATTTGAGCGCGTATTTACCCAGACAAGTGCTGATACCACAGATGCTTCCGAGAACACAGGCGCAGAAGACACTTCTGAAGATGCAGCCACGGAAGATGTCTCTGAAGACGCAGCTGCAGATGACGCATCTGAGGGAACCGATGAAAATGCAGACACCACGGACGGTTCTGCAGACAGCGCAGAGGCTGATGAGGCAGAAGAAACCGCGCAGTAGAGGGCGCGTGATATAAGGGGAGATTATCATGAGTACAACACAGAATCTGACACTGTTAACTGATCTGTATGAGTTGACCATGATGCAGGGGTATTTAAAGAATCCGGTACAGGAGACTGTTATCTTTGACGTTTTCTATCGGAATAATCCCTGCGGAAATGGATTCGCCATTGCAGCAGGTCTGGACCAGATGATTGATTACATTAAGAACCTTCGGTTTGAGAAGGACGAACTGGATTATCTGAAGAGTCTGGGAATTTTCGATGATGAATTTCTGGCTTATCTGGCAGACTTCCACTTCAGCGGAGATATCTATGCGATTCCGGAAGGAACCGTTGTATTTCCGAGAGAGCCGCTGGTGAAAGTCATTGCGCCGATTATGGAAGCGCAGCTGGTAGAAACAGCAATCCTGAACATCATCAACCATCAGAGCCTGATTGCCACCAAAGCAGCCAGAGTTGTCAACGCTGCCCGCGGTGACGGAATCATGGAGTTTGGATTAAGAAGAGCGCAGGGACCGGACGCCGGAACCTACGGCGCAAGAGCAGCTGTCATCGGCGGATGCATCGGCACTTCCAATGTGCTGACCGGTAAACTGTTCGATGTTCCGGTACTTGGAACTCATGCACACAGCTGGATTATGAGCTTCCCGGATGAGTATACGGCATTCAAGACTTACGCAGAGCTGTATCCTAATGCATGTACCCTTCTGGTGGATACTTACGACACCCTGAAATCCGGCGTTCCCAATGCCATTCGTGTATTTAAGGAAATGCAGGAAGCAGGCAAGTTAAGCGGCCGTTATGGTATCCGTCTGGACAGCGGTGACCTGGCATATCTTTCCAAAGAAGCGCGGAAGATGCTGGACGCAGCCGGATTTGAGGATGCAGTCATTGCGGCGTCCAGTGACCTGGATGAATACCTCATCGACAGCCTGAAGAGCCAGGGTGCGGCCATCACCTCCTGGGGTGTGGGAACCAACCTGATTACTTCCAAGGACTGCCCGGCGTTTGGCGGTGTGTACAAGCTGGCAGCAGTAAAAACCGGAGACGGCGAGTTCGTTCCGAAGATTAAATTATCCGAGAATACGGAGAAAATCACCAATCCGGGAAATAAGACCGTATACCGTATTTATGAGAAGGCAAACGGCAAACTGAAAGCCGACCTGATCAGTCTGGTAGATGATGTATTTGACGAATCCAAAGACCTAGTGATCTTTGATCCGCAGGCTACCTGGAAGAAGACCCATTTAAAGGGCGGCACCTACACCATGAAAGAGCTTATGGTGAAAGTGTTTGATAAAGGAAACTGCATTTACGAATCTCCGTCTGTGATGGAGATCCGGGAGTTCTGTAAGAAAGAACAGGAGACCTTATGGGATGAGACCAGACGTCTGGTAAACCCGCATGAGGTTTATGTAGACCTTTCCGACCGGCTGTATGCCATGAAGACGAAGCTTCTGAACGAGATGCATCCGGGAGATTAAAACAGCAGATCTATCCTGCCGAAGTGTTATGATAAAACTGAACAATGAAGACTTACGTTTTCAAAGACTGTAAGGCAAAACGAGGTGAAGATCCGGATGCATATAAATCCAGATCTTACAAATACTAGATATAGACAGACTACGGAAACAAATGATGGACTGAATTTGAGACATTGGAGGAACATGATATGAAAGCAACTGGAATTGTAAGGCGGATAGACGATCTGGGAAGAGTGGTAGTGCCGAAGGAAATCCGGCGTACCCTCAGAATCCGGGAAGGAGACCCGCTGGAGATCTTTACGGATCGGGAAGGCGAGATCATTCTCAAAAAATATTCTCCCATTGGAGAGCTGGGCGCATTTGCACAGCAGTATGCGGACAGCCTGGCGCAGACCACCGGTTACACCGTTTTTGTGACGGACCGTGACAGCGTCATTGCCTGTGCAGGAGGCAGCAAGAAAGATTATCTGGGAAAAGGAATCAGTCCGGAGCTGGAAGAAGCTATTCAGAACCGTGAAATGGTACAGGCTCTCTCCGGTGACAAGAACTTTATTCCTATCGTTCCGGACCGCATGGAAGGAACTGGTGCACAGACACTGGTTTCTGTGATCTGTGAGGGCGATGCCATCGGATCTGTGATGCTGTACGCGAAAGATGCGAAGACGAAGATGGGGGAGACGGAACAGAAGCTGGTAGCCACGGCAGCCGCATTTCTGGGAAGACAGATGGAACAGTAAAATAAAAATACAGATACGAAAACGGCTCCGGAATTTTCCGGAGCCGTTTTGCGCGATGAATTAAAGTTCGGCTTCCTCATTAAGAAGCGGCTTCATATTATTCAGACTGATTAACAGGGTAGAAGTATTATGAAGCAGTGCGGAAGTGGTCGGCTGCAGAATACCTGCAACGCCAAGTCCGATCAGTCCGGTGTTGAATCCAACGATGGTACGATAGTTCCGATGGATTCGTTTCATCAGACGATTGCTTAAGTTCTTCAGGATGACCAGCTGATACAGATCATCAGCTGCAACGGTAATATCTGCGATCTCTCTGGCAATCTCTGCACCGTCGCTGACAGCGACGCCGGCATCGGCGGCAGACAGTGCCGGGGAATCGTTGATTCCGTCACCAACCATGATGACTTTGCTTCCCTTTGCTTTCTGATGCTCGATGTAATTTGCCTTATCTTCCGGAAGTACCTCGGAGTAATACTCATCAACACCCACGAGTTTCGCAATGGCAGCGGCGGTACGTTCACTGTCTCCGGTCATCATAACCACATGCTTGATGCCTGCGGTCTTCAGGGCGCGGACAGCATCGGCAGCTTCCGGGCGAAGCGGATCTTCAATACAGATGACAGCGGCCAGTTCATTGTCGATGGCCATGTAAAGGTGAGAGTATTCGGTAGGAAGACTCTCGAATTTTTCTACCTGATCTTCTGGAATATGGCATCCTTCGTCCTCGAATACGAAATGATAACTTCCGATAATGACCTTGTGGTCGTCGATGGAAGAGGAGATTCCGTGAGCTACAATGTAGTTTACTTTGGAATGCATCTCGTCGTGGTCAAGAGAACGCTGTTTTGCTGCGGTAACAACTGCTTTTGCCATAGAATGCGGGAAATGCTCCTCCAGGCAGGCAGCAATACGAAGCATCTCTTCCTTACTGCTTCCGTTGAAGACAGCCACATCTTTGACGGTCGGTTTTGCCTTGGTCAGGGTACCGGTCTTATCAAAGACGATCGTATCGGCGGCGGCTACAGCCTCCAGGAATTTTCCGCCCTTCACGGTAATGTGATGGGACTGCGCCTCGCGGATGGCGGACAGAACGGAAATCGGCATGGCCAGCTTCAGGGCACAGGAAAAATCAACCATCAGAACAGCCAGCGCTTTGGTGGCATTTCTCGTGAGCAGCCAGGTAAGAACAGTTCCGCCTAAGGTATAAGGAACCAGACGGTCTGCCAGGGATTCGGCCTTGCTCTCTACGCCGGATTTCAACTTCTCGGAATCCTCAATCATGGTTACGATCTTCTCAAATCTGGTGGAACCGGAAACAGCTTTAACCTCGATAGTCAGCTCGCCCTCTTCCAGAACGGTTCCTGCGTAAACATAGGTTCCGTGATCTTTTCTGACCGGCTCAGACTCTCCGGTAAGGGAGGCCTGGTTGACCGTTGCTTCACCGTCGCATACGATACCGTCAAACGGAATGACATTGCCCATGCGTACAATGACTTCATCGCCCGGCTTGATATCTCTTGCAGAAACCAGGATTTCCTGATCATCTTTCTTTAACCATACCTTGCTGACGTTGAGGGACATGCTTCTTGCCAGATCGTCTACGGATTTCTTATGGGTCCACTCTTCCAGCAGTTCACCGATTCCCAGCAGGAACATAATGGAGCTTGCCGTGGTGAAGTCGGCACGGAAAATGGAAACGCCGATGGCGGTTGCGTCCAGTACCTCTACTTCCAGCTTCCGGTGAGCCAGGCATTTGAGTCCCTTCCATATATAATGGATGGATTTGAACGCTGCGTAAGCTGCACGGATCGGATAAGGAAGGAACAGCTTGCTTCCTGCGCGGAGAACGACCTTCTGTACCAGCTTCTCCTGATAGGTGCTGTTCAGTTCCCGGCCGGAATGAGCCAGCAGGTCTGCCGGAACATCCGTGGTCGCATATTGGAATACCCGTAAGGTCTGCAGCAGTGCTTCTCTGTCTCCTTTATAGGAGATGGAAGCGTCACAGGTCCGCTCAAATACTTTCACAGAAATAACGTCCGGAAGATTCTCTATATAATAAAGAAGAGTATCCGCTTCCTCATAGGACATGCGGGATTGTACCATATGAATACGGAGGCGGCCTCTGATGTCGTGTTTAATAATGAATTTCATGTTTTCCTCCAATAAAAGACGGAGCTGTTAAGCAGCTCCGTCAGTATGCATACAGATTATTCTGCGTCTTCTACAGTCTCAGCCTCAGCTTCCTGTACACATGCAGCTTCCTGCGCTGCTCTGTCCTCATTGATCTGTTTTGCTTCTGCCAGGATGTCCTCAGCGTTCTCCTGAACAGTAGTAGCAGTCTTCATGACGCACTCTTTTGCACGAAGAACAGCTGCGGTGCAGTTGGTGTATACTTTGCGGGCATCTTTACTGGAAAGTACCTGGATACCTGCGGTTCCGAACAGAACGCCACCTGCAAAAAGTCCGATTTTTTTCATTTTGGAAACGTCTAACATAATTGTAATCCTCCTGTGTTGTATTATAATATAGAAATCATTAGTTTTAACCGCTTTGGTTTACCACTCATGATAGTGACGAAAGGCTGGTTAGTCAATTGAAACAGCGGAAAATGAAAAAAATTATCAAAATGTAACTGTTCAGAGTCAAGCCCTTAGAAAAAAACCTTGACGGCGTATATGGGTCTGTGTTATAGTAGACAGGCGAATGGAAGTTTAGGCTTTTTTTTTATGCCTAAAATTGATGGTTTTCGCAGGACCATCAGACAAAAAAGTATAAAAAAGCGAGGTGGAAAGTTGTGCGCGTAAAGATCACATTGGCATGTACGGAGTGCAAACAGCGTAACTACAACATGACCAAAGAAAAGAAGAATCACCCGGACAGAATGGAAACCAAGAAGTACTGTCGTTTCTGCAAGAGACACACTCTTCATAAGGAGACGAAGTAATCTGCCCCAAAGGTAAAGGAAGTGACAAGATGGGAGAAACGAAGAATGCCCCGAAGGCCCAGAAGACAAGCTGGTTCAAAGGCATGAAAGCCGAGTTCAGGAAAATTGTGTGGCCAGACCAAAAATCACTTACGAAACAGACCATTGCGGTAGTCAGCGTTTCTGTTGCATTGGCTCTCATTATTAAAATACTGGATATGGTCATGACCTTTGGCATTGACCGGCTGTTGACTTTATAATTGGAAAGGTGATTGTATGTCAGAGACAAACTGGTATGTAGTCCATACCTACTCAGGATATGAGAATAAGGTAAAGGCTAATATTGAGAAAACCATTGAAAACAGACATCTTGAGGATCAGATCCTTGAGGTCAGAGTTCCGATGCAGGACGTGGTTGAGTTAAAGGATGGCGCAAGCCGTCAGGTTCAGAAAAAGATGTTTCCGGGATATGTTCTGATCAACATGGTCATGAACGACGACACCTGGTATGTAGTTCGCAATACCAGAGGCGTGACCGGCTTCGTTGGACCGGGATCCAAACCAGTTCCGCTTACGGAAGAGGAAATGAGACCGCTTGGGGTTCAATCGGATTCCGTGCAAATTGATTTTGCGGAAGGTGACAATGTAGTTGTTACGGGTGGCGTATGGAAGGATACCGTTGGGGTCATCCAGGCCATCAATGAGAACAAACAGAGTGTGACGATTAACGTCGACCTGTTCGGTCGTGAAACACCGGTAGAAATAAGTTTCACAGAAATTAAGAAGATGTAAATGGTTCGCGAAAAACAGTAGATCGCGGATCGTGGGAGGGAAATTCCCGCCATCACCACAAGGAGGTGCCTAATTATGGCAAAGAAAGTTACAGGTTACATCAAATTACAGATTCCTGCTGGAAAGGCAACACCGGCTCCCCCAGTAGGACCGGCTCTTGGTCAGCACGGCGTTAACATTGTACAGTTTACAAAAGAGTTCAACGCAAGAACCGCAGACCAGGGCGATATGATTATTCCGGTAGTCATTACTGTTTATGCAGACAGAAGCTTCAGCTTCATTACCAAGACTCCGCCGGCAGCAGTTTTACTGAAAAAAGCATGCGGACTGAAAACCGCTTCTGCTAACTCCAAAAAGGATAAGGTTGCTACGATCAAGAGATCTGAAGTTCAGAAAATCGCTGAACTGAAAATGCCGGATCTGACCGCAGGAAGCCTTGACGCAGCTATCAGCATGATCTCTGGTACTGCAAGAAGTATGGGTATCACCGTAGTTGACGACTAATAACTGCTGCACATGAACGTAACTGTTCAGATAGCAGCCGGGCACTTGCTGTCAGGCTGTGTAAGAACCTGGTTCAGGGGTGAGCAGGCTCCTTTTGCGAAGCAAAACTTTCAATGAGCCTGCGAATCGTTACTGGAACGAGGTACGACTGAACAGTAACAGATGAACAGACGTGGGAGGGAAATTCCCGCAATTACCACCAGGAGGTTAATGAATTATGAAACATGGTAAGAAATATGTTGAGGCTGCTAAATTATACGACAAGCAGACTCAGTATGACAGAGACGAGGCAGTTGCCATCGTAAAGAAACTGGCAACCGCAAAATTTGACGAGACCATCGAGGCTCACATCAGAACCGGATGTGACGGACGTCATGCAGATCAGCAGATCCGTGGTGCTGTTGTACTTCCGCACGGAACCGGTAAACAGGTTCGCGTACTTGTATTCGCTAAGAATGCAAAAGCAGACGAGGCACTGGCAGCAGGCGCTGAGTTCGTTGGAGCTGAGGAACTTGTTCCGAAGATCCAGGGCGGATGGTTCGACTTCGATGTAGTCGTTGCAACTCCGGATATGATGGGTGTTGTTGGACGTCTGGGACGTGTACTTGGACCGAAGGGCTTAATGCCGAACCCGAAGGCTGGTACCGTAACCATGGATGTTACCAAAGCAGTCAATGATATTAAAGCCGGTAAGATCGAGTACAGACTGGATAAGACCAATATTATCCACGTGCCGATCGGAAAAGCTTCTTTCACCGAGGAGCAGTTAGCGGACAACTTCCAGACGCTTATGGATGCTATCAACAAAGTAAGACCTGCAGCTGTGAAAGGCCAGTACCTGAAGAGCGTAACCATCGCTCCGACCATGGGACCGGGCGTAAAGGTTAACCCGTTAAAGCTTGCTTAATCACGGCAAGTGAAAAAGGGTGTTGACATCCACTATATATTGTGATATTTTATAACAGTTGAAGATGACTGCCCGAAGACAGCAGGTGCCGCAAGGCATAAGGTTAATACGCCTGCCGAGGAAAGCGTTCGATTAAGAATGACTTACAAACCCTCTGTGTCTGCGGCACAGGGGGTTTTTAATCCTTACCACTGGGAAGGTTATCTCTCTTAAAAATCTAATAAGGAGGAAACCATTCATGGCAAAAGTTGAACTGAAAAAACCGGTTGTAGACGAGATTTCTGCAAATCTGGAAGGTGCAGCTGGCGTTGTTCTGGTTGACCATTGCGGTCTGACCGTTGAGCAGGATACACAGCTTCGTAAACAGATGAGAGAAGAAGGCATCGTTTACAAGGTTTACAAAAACACCATGCTGAACTTTGCAATCAAAGGAACCGAGTTCGAGCCGCTGGCACAGCATCTCGAGGGACCGTCCGCAATCGCTATCTCCAAAACTGATGCGACTGCTCCGGCAAGAATCATTGCTAACTTTGCAAAGAAAGCAGAGAAGCTTGAAATCAAAGCTGGTGTCGTAGAGGGTAACTACTACGATGCACAGGGAATGACTGCAATCGCAAACGTTCCGTCCAGAGAAGTGCTTCTCGGAAAGCTGCTTGGCAGCATCCAGAGCCCGATCGCAAACTTCGCCCGCGTTATCAACCAGATCGCAGAGAGCAAAGAGGCGTAATCGTTATTACAATAGGAAAAGCCGCATAGCGGCCTGATACAATTATTATTATTGGAGGTAAATAAAAATGGCAAAATTAACTACTGCAGAATTTATTGATGCAATCAAAGAGCTTACCGTATTAGAGCTGAACGATCTTGTAAAAGCATGTGAGGAGGAGTTCGGTGTATCCGCAGCAGCTGGCGTTGTTGTAGCAGCAGCTGGAGATGGCGCAGCAGCAGCTGAGGAGAAAGATTCCTTCGACGTAGAGCTGACTGAGGTTGGCCCGAACAAAGTTAAAGTTATCAAAGTTGTTCGTGAAGCTACCGGACTTGGCCTGAAAGAAGCTAAAGACGTAGTTGACGGCGCTCCGAAGGTAATCAAAGAGGGCGCTTCCAAAGCAGAGGCTGAGGAGATCAAAACCAAACTTGAGGCTGAGGGTGCAAAAGTTACTCTTAAATAATGAGTTTGTACATTCGAAAGAAGGATACTGCTTCTGGCAGTGTCCTTCTTCTTTTTCAAAAAACGTTCGAAAATAAGTTCAAAAAAATGTGCGGAAATCCCGTAAAAATCCACAAATTATTTGTTGACATCCAAAAAAAATTATGATAGCATGGAAAATGCACTATTGTGGTAAGGTATGCTTTCATCCTTGCTGCGATTCGTGCGGTCCTTTTGCAATATGCAGTGATTAAAATATATAAGGGGTGAAATGTCAATGGAAAAGAACAGAATCAAACCTACCAAGTCCGGCAGAAATCTGCGAATGAGCTATTCCAGAAAAAAAGAAGTAGTTGAAATGCCGAACCTGATAGAAGTCCAGAGAGATTCCTACCAGTGGTTTCTGGATGAGGGATTAAGCGAAGCATTTGCCGATATTTCTCCGATTACGGATTATAGCGGAAAGCTTAGCCTGGAGTTCACGAACTTTGTACTTGATGTGGAAGGTGCGAAGTACACCATCGAAGAGTGTAAAGAGCGTGACGCTACTTATGCCGCACCGTTAAAAGTCAGAGTCCGTCTCCACAACAAAGAGACAGATGAGATTAATGAGCATGAGATTTTCATGGGCGACCTGCCTTTGATGACCGAGACGGGAACCTTCGTCATCAACGGAGCAGAGCGTGTTATTGTCAGCCAGTTGGTACGTTCCCCTGGTATCTACTATGGCATCGATCATGATAAAGTAGGTAAGCTTCTGTTCTCCTGTACGGTAATTCCGAACCGTGGTGCATGGCTGGAGTATGAGACGGACTCCAATGACGTGTTCTATGTTCGTGTTGACAGAACCCGTAAAGTACCGATTACCGTGCTGATCAGAGCACTTGGTTATGGTACCAATGCTGAGATTCTGGAGTTGTTCGGTGAGGAGCCGAAGATCCTGGCATCTCTGGCAAAAGATACATCTGAGAGTTATCAGGAAGGTCTGCTGGAGCTGTACAAGAAGATCCGTCCGGGCGAGCCGCTGGCTGTAGAGAGTGCAGAGAGCCTGATTACCGGTATGTTCTTCGATCCGAGACGTTATGACCTGGCAAAGGTTGGACGTTATAAGTTCAATAAGAAGCTTCATCTGAAGAACCGTGTCCGCGGACAGGTTTTGGCTGAGGATGTAGTAGATCCGTCCACCGGCGAGATTATCGCAGAAGCAGATCAGAAGATCGATATGGATCTGGCAGTGAAACTGCAGGATTCCGCTGTTCCGTTCATCTGGGTAAAAGGTGAGGAGCGCAATATCAAAGTGCTGTCCAACCGTATGGTTGACATTACCAAATATGTAGACTGTGATCCGGAAGCACTGGGCATCAAAGAGTCCGTATATTATCCGGCACTGGAGAAACTGCTTAACGAGTACACTGACGCAGAGGAGCTGAAAGAGGCAATCCAGCGTTCTGTCAGCGAACTTGTTCCGAAGCATATTACCAAGGATGACATTATGGCATCCATTAACTACAACATGCATCTGGAGTATGGCATCGGAAGCAAGGACGACATTGACCACCTGGGCAACCGTCGTATCCGTGCAGTCGGTGAGCTGCTTCAGAACCAGTATCGTATCGGTCTTTCCCGTCTGGAAAGAGTGGTACGTGAGCGTATGACCACTCAGGATCCGGAGAGTATCTCCGCACAGACCCTGATCAATATCAAACCGGTAACCGCAGCTGTCAAAGAGTTCTTCGGATCTTCCCAGCTGTCCCAGTTCATGGATCAGAACAACCCGCTGGGTGAGCTGACCCATAAGAGACGTCTGTCCGCATTGGGACCGGGCGGTCTGTCCAGAGACCGTGCAGGATTCGAGGTTCGAGACGTACACTACTCCCATTACGGAAGAATGTGCCCGATTGAGACTCCTGAGGGACCGAACATCGGTCTTATCAACTCTCTGGCATGCTATGCAAGAATCAACGAGTACGGTTTCGTAGAGGCTCCGTATCGTAAGATTGATAAATCTGATCCTAAGAATCCGCGTGTCACCGACGAAGTTGTCTACATGACCGCTGATGAAGAGGATAATTACCATGTAGCACAGGCAAATGAGGCTCTGGATGAGAACGGATATTTCGTTAGAAATAACGTATCCGGACGTTATCTGGATGAGACCCAGGCTTACGATAAGACCATGTTCGATTACATGGACGTATCTCCGAAGATGGTGTTCTCCGTGGCTACGGCCCTGATTCCGTTCCTGCAGAACGATGACGCAAACCGTGCGTTGATGGGATCCAACATGCAGCGTCAGGCCGTTCCGCTGATGCTGACCGAGGCTCCGGCTGTAGGTACCGGTATGGAGGAGAAGACTGCAGTTGACTCCGGTGTGTGCGTGGTTGCAAAGAACGCAGGTACTGTAGAGCGTGCAGTTTCCAACGAGATCGTTGTACGTCAGGACAATGGTGTGCGTGACGTATACCATCTGACCAAGTTTGCCCGCAGTAACCAGAGCAACTGCTACAACCAGAGACCGATTGTCTTCAAGGGGGACCGGGTAGAGGCTGGCGAGGTAATCGCTGACGGACCGTCCACTTCCGGCGGAGAGATCGCTCTTGGTAAGAACCCGCTGATCGGATTTATGACCTGGGAAGGTTATAACTACGAGGATGCTGTTCTTTTAAGTGAACGACTGGTTATGGATGATGTTTATACATCTATCCATATTGAGGAATATGAAGCAGAAGCACGTGACACCAAGCTTGGACCGGAAGAGATCACCAGAGATGTTCCGGGCGTTGGTGACGATGCACTGAAGGATCTGGATAACAGAGGTATCATCCGTATCGGTGCTGAGGTTCGTGCCGGTGATATTCTGGTAGGTAAGGTAACTCCGAAGGGAGAGACTGAGCTGACCGCAGAGGAGCGTCTGCTCCGCGCAATCTTCGGTGAGAAGGCACGTGAGGTACGTGATACTTCCCTGAAGGTACCGCATGGTGAGTACGGTGTTGTTGTAGACGCCAAAGTATTTACCAGAGAGAACGGAGACGAGCTGTCTCCGGGCGTTAACCAGGCAGTCCGCATTTACATCGCTCAGAAGAGGAAGATCTCCGTCGGCGATAAGATGGCCGGACGTCATGGTAACAAGGGTGTCGTTTCCCGTGTACTTCCGGTAGAGGATATGCCGTTCCTGCCGAACGGACGTCCGCTGGATATCGTACTGAACCCGCTGGGTGTGCCGTCCCGTATGAACATCGGTCAGGTTCTGGAGATTCATCTGAGTCTGGCTGCAAAGGCACTGGGATTCAACGTGGCTACCCCGATCTTCGATGGAGCAAACGAGTCCGAGATCATGGATACGCTGGATCTGGCAAATGATTATGCAAACCTTCCGTTCGACGATGCAGAGGCTGCAGAGTGGAAAGGGAAGGGTCTTGATCAGACTGCAGACGGAAGACCGTGGAACGGTGAGACATTCAAAGGCAAACATGAGGAAGAGCTTCTTCCGGATGTTATAGATTATCTTGACAAGAACAGAGAGCACAGAAAAGTATGGAAAGGCGTACCGATCTCCAGAGACGGTAAAGTACGTCTGAGAGATGGCCGTACCGGTGAGTATTTCGACAGCCCGGTAACCATCGGACACATGCATTATCTGAAGCTGCATCATCTGGTAGACGATAAGATCCATGCACGTTCTACCGGACCGTACTCCCTGGTAACGCAGCAGCCGCTGGGGGGAAAAGCTCAGTTCGGTGGACAGCGTTTCGGAGAGATGGAGGTTTGGGCCCTGGAGGCATATGGTGCATCCTACACCCTGCAGGAGATCCTGACTGTGAAATCTGATGATGTCATCGGACGTGTGAAGACCTACGAGGCCATCATCAAAGGTGAAAATATTCCTGAGGCCGGAATTCCGGAGTCCTTCAAGGTACTCTTAAAAGAGCTGCAGGCTCTTGGTCTGGATGTTCGTGTACTGCGTGAGGATAATACGGAAGTAGAACTGGCAGAGACCAGTGATTACGGTGATGTGGATATCCGTTCCATCCTGGAAGACGATGGACGTCGTTTCAACAGAGAAGATGAGTCCTTCAGCAAACACGGCTTCAGCAAGCAGGAGTTTGAGGGTGAAGAACTGGTGGATTCTGCACCGGAAGAGGACATCGACTTCGCTGAGAGCGAGCTCGACGATGTAGATGACAACATTGATTTTGAAGAATAAAGGAGGTGCCGCTCATGCCGGAAATGACGAAGAATGATAACTATCAGCCAATGAGCTTTGATGCGATTAAAATTGGCCTGGCATCCCCGGAGACCATTCTTGAATGGTCTCATGGAGAAGTAACCAAGCCGGAGACGATCAACTATCGTACGTTGAAACCGGAAAAAGATGGTTTATACTGCGAGAAAATCTTCGGACCGAGCAAGGACTGGGAGTGTCACTGCGGAAAATATAAGAAGATCAGATATAAAGGTGTCGTATGCGACCGCTGTGGTGTAGAAGTAACCAAATCCAGCGTACGTCGTGAGCGTATGGGCCATATCAAACTGGCTGCACCGGTATCCCATATCTGGTACTTCAAGGGAATTCCCAGCCGTATGGGACTGATCCTTGACCTTTCTCCGCGAACTCTGGAGAAGGTACTGTATTTCGCATCTTATATCGTACTCGATGCAGGAAAAACCGAGCTTATGTACAAGCAGGTACTTTCCGAGAAAGAGTATCAGGATATGAAGGAAAGGTATCCGGAGCCGGGTGCTTTCCGCGTAGGTATGGGTGCAGAGTCCATTAAGGAACTTCTGCAGGCCATCGACCTTGAAAAAGATTCCAAAGAACTGAAGGAAGGCCTGAAGACCGCTTCTGGACAGAAACGTGCCCGTATCATCAAGAGACTTGAGGTTGTCGAGGCATTCCGCGAGTCCGGAAACAAACCGGAGTGGATGATCATGGATGTAATCCCGGTGATTCCGCCCGACCTTCGTCCAATGGTACAGCTGGACGGCGGACGTTTTGCAACTTCCGACCTGAATGATCTGTACAGAAGAATCATCAACAGAAATAACCGTCTGCAGAGACTGCTGGATCTGGGAGCACCGGATATCATCGTCCGTAATGAGAAACGTATGCTTCAGGAGGCAGTTGATGCCCTGATCGATAACGGCAGAAGAGGCCGTCCTGTTACCGGACCTGGAAACAGAGCGCTGAAATCTCTCTCTGACATGCTGAAAGGTAAATCCGGACGTTTCCGTCAGAACCTTCTGGGAAAACGTGTTGACTACTCCGGACGTTCCGTTATCGTTGTTGGACCGGAGCTGAAGATCTATCAGTGCGGTCTGCCGAAAGAGATGGCAATCGAGCTGTTCAAACCGTTCGTTATGAAGGAACTGGTTTCCAATGGCTCTGCTCATAACATTAAGAGTGCTAAGAAGATGGTTGAGCGTCTTCAGCCGGAAGTATGGGATGTCCTTGAGGACGTCATCAAAGAGCATCCGGTAATGCTGAACCGTGCTCCTACACTGCATCGTCTGGGTATCCAGGCGTTCGAGCCGATCCTGGTAGAAGGTAAGGCGATCAAGCTTCATCCGCTTGTTTGTACCGCATTCAACGCTGACTTCGACGGAGACCAGATGGCTGTCCATCTGCCGCTGTCCGTAGAGGCACAGGCAGAATGCCGTTTCCTTCTGCTTTCTCCGAACAACCTGCTGAAACCGTCTGATGGTGGCCCGGTAGCCGTTCCTTCACAGGATATGGTCCTTGGAATTTACTATCTGACCCAGGAGAGACCGGGTGAGATCGGTGAAGGTAAATTCTTCAAGAGTGTGAACGAGGCAATCCTTGCATACGAGAATGGCGTTATCAAACTTCAGAGCCGTATTAAAGTACGTGTCAGCAAGACCATGCCGGATGGCAGTGTCATGACCGGTACTGTAGAGTCTACTCTGGGACGTTTCCTGTTCAATGAGATTCTTCCGCAGGATCTGGGATTCGTAGACAGAAAGGTTCCGGGCAACGAGCTGTGTCTGGAGGTGGATTTCCATGTAGGCAAGAAGGGTCTGAAGCAGATTCTCGGTAAAGTTATTAACACCCATGGTGCTACCAGAACCGCAGAGGTACTGGATGATATCAAGGCAACAGGATACAAATATTCCACCAGGGCGGCTATGACCGTATCTATTTCCGATATGACCGTACCGCCGCAGAAACCGCAGCTGATCAAAGAGGCGCAGGAAGTCGTTGATAAGATTACACGTAACTACAAACGTGGTAAGATCACCGAGGAAGAGCGTTACAAAGAGGTTGTGGAGACCTGGAAAGAGACTGACGCAGTTCTTACCAAAGCACTGCTGGATGGTCTTGATAAATACAACAACATCTTCATGATGGCTGATTCCGGTGCACGTGGATCTGATAAACAGATCAAACAGCTGGCCGGTATGCGTGGATTGATGGCAGATACGACCGGACATACGATCGAGCTTCCTATCACATCCAACTTCCGTGAGGGCCTGGACGTACTGGAGTACTTCATGTCCGCTCATGGAGCACGTAAAGGTATGTCCGATACCGCTCTTCGTACCGCTGACTCCGGTTACCTGACCAGACGTCTGGTAGACGTATCTCAGGAGCTGATTATCCGTGAGACAGACTGTGCAGAAGGCAGGGATGAGATTCCGGGAATGGTAGTTACCGCTTTCACTGACGGAAAAGAGATGATCGAGTCCCTGGAAGAGCGTATCACAGGACGTTTTGCATGCAACGATATCTGCGACAAAGATGGCAACATCATTGTCAAAGCAAACCATATGATCACACCGAAGCGTGCGGCTGCAGTCGTATCCCAAGGTGTGGATAAGGACGGAAATCCGCTGGACAGCGTGAAGATCCGTACCGCTCTTACCTGTAAATCCCACATCGGTGTATGTGCGAAGTGTTACGGTGCCAACATGGCAACCGGAGAAGCTGTACAGGTTGGTGAGACCGTTGGTATCATCGCAGCACAGTCCATCGGTGAGCCGGGTACCCAGCTGACCATGAGAACCTTCCACTCCGGTGGTGTAGCAGGTGGAGATATCACACAGGGTCTTCCCCGTGTCGAGGAGCTTTTTGAGGCAAGAAAGCCGAAGGGTCTTGCAATCGTAACCGAGATTAGCGGTATTGCCACCATCAACGACATGAAGAAGAAACGCGAGATCGTCATTACCAATAACGAGTCCGGCGAGTCCAAGACCTATCTGATCCCGTTCGATTCCAGAATTAAGATCATGGACGGTGCAGTTGTTGAGGCTGGTGACGCACTGACCGAAGGCAGCATCAACCCGCATGATATCCTGAAGATCAAGGGTGTACGTGCCGTACAGGATTACCTGCTTCAGGAGGTACAGCGTGTATATCGCCTGCAGGGTGTTGAGATCAACGATAAGCATATCGAGATGATCGTTCGTCAGATGTTGAAAAAAATCCGTGTAGAGGACAATGGAGACAGTGATTTCCTTCCGGGAACCCTGGTCGACATTCTGGATTACGCAGATGAGAACGAGAGACTCATCGCAGAGGGCAAACAGCCGGCAGATGGAAAACAGGTACTGCTTGGTATTACCAAGGCATCCCTGGCTACCAACTCCTTCCTGTCAGCAGCATCCTTCCAGGAGACCACCAAGGTTCTGACTGAGGCTGCGATCAAGGGTAAGGTTGACCCGCTGATTGGTCTGAAAGAGAACGTTATCATTGGTAAGCTGATTCCGGCTGGTACCGGTATGAAGCGTTATCGTGATGTAAAACTGAATACAGATCTGGAAGCGAGTGATTCCATCAGCATTTCAGAGGATGACGAGGAGATGCTTGACGATGAGGAGCAGCTGAATCTGACAGAAGCTCCGGAGACCGAAGATGAAGAAGTAGCGGTATCTGAGGAAACCGATTCCAACGAAGAATAAAATCGTATAAGAAAACCGGGAAGAGAAATCTTCCCGGTTTTTTTAATCTTTTTTCTTCCGGGCCAGAGGCCGGAAAATGGTAATTCTTCCAAGGAAACAAATAAACTGCATCATAATAATTCCTGCGAAGACGCCGATACTGTCGATACCCACATCCCTTTTGGAAGGACCGCGGCCCGCCACGAAGGATTGGTGGTATTCATCCAGGGCGGCGAATCCCACGCAGATCATACCCGCCAGCAGAGGCAGCCAGATGCCCCGTACACCGTACACATACAGCGGGAAGGACACGGAGATGGCCAACAGGAAATACTCGGTCATGTGGGCCAGCTTCCGCACAGAATGGTGGATCTCTTTGATATGCTGCTGCACTTCCGAGGAAGACCAGTGCAGGTCAAAGGTATCATTGGCGGTCTCCACGATGATCTCGCTGACCTTATAACTTAAGTTGCCGGAAGTGGTTCCGTCCTGGGCGGACAGGGAGAAGATGAGATACATCATCACCAGCGCCGGGACAAAAGAAAAGGGCTTCAACAGTGCCCGCAAAAAAGCTTTTATCATATGAAAAATACTCCTTTTTGTCAAAGACTGAATTTGCCCTATCATAGCACCAATATGAAATTTTGTCCAGCGGAACAAACCGCATCAAAGCTTCCGTTTCAGCAGTTCCGGATTGGAAGCGTAGGCCAGCGCCGTTTCCGGGGTGATCACATGATCTTTGCACAGTTTCAGAAGGCCGGAATCCATGGAGACGATTTCCTGGCCTGCGGCAGAGGCAATCATGCCCTCCAGCTGTGGAATCTTATTGTCGCGGATCATATTCCGGATGGCAGGGGTGACGGTCATGATCTCGAAGACCGGAACCATCTTTCCGTCAATGGAGGGAATCAGCTGCTGGGAGACGACAGCCTGCAGTACCATAGATAACTGCACGGCAATCTGATGCTGCTGGTTGGGCGGGAATACGTCGATAATACGGTCGATGGTGTTGGCCGCGCCGATGGTGTGCAGCGTGGAGAAAATGAGATGACCCGTCTCTGCGGCAGTCATAGCCACCTGCATGGTCTCATAATCGCGCATCTCTCCCAGCAGGATGACATCCGGGCTCTGGCGCAGGGAAGCGCGCAGGGCGGTGACATAGCTCTCCGTATCCACGTTGATCTCACGCTGGCTGACAATACTCTGGTCGTGCCGGTGCAGGAACTCCAGCGGGTCTTCCAGTGTAATAATATGCTTCTTATAATGATGGTTGATGGAATCAATAATACAGGCAAGGGTGGAGGATTTACCGCTTCCGGCGGTACCGGTCACCAGCACCAGTCCCTTGGAGAAATTTCCAAAATCAATGATCCGGTCGGGAATACCCAGCTCCTTCGGGTTCGGCAGGGAGAAGGAAATAATCCGGATCACCGCGGACATGGCGCCCCTCTGTTTGTAAGCGCTCACACGAAAACGGGAAAGTCCGGGGATGGCAAAGGAAAAGTCATCGTCTCCGGTGTCTTCAAAATGAGTAATATCCCGGTCGCCCGCCAGATGATAGATCTGCTTTACAATGGTGCTGGTATCATCGGGCAGCAAGCGGTTCTTGTCCTCTCTGGCAACCACGCCGTTAATCCGCATGGCCACCGGAAGGCCTGCTACGATAAAAACGTCGGAAGCACCGGCCTGTACCGCTTTCTGAAGAAGTTCTGTAGTATCCATTCTATTTATTCTCCTGTTCTCCTACTGGATCAGTGTCAACGAGTGATCGGCATTCCAGTCCGCCGTGGAAATCTCCTGCCAGGCAAGCACCTTCCAGAAGCAGGAATCTGCTTCCGAATCCTCATAAGGATCCATAAGCTCCAGCTTCACGGAAAGACTCTGCTGTTCATTCACAGGCTCCTCAAACTGCAGGATCAGGCGTCCGTCAGATTCCGTCAGGGAAACGCCATCGGACAGAGTGCCGTTCTCATAGGCCGTCCGCACCTGTTCTTCATACTCCGTAAAATCCGCGCTCTGTTCCCGTATTCCGGAAAGCACGCTTTTTAATTCCTTTAATTTGGTCTCCGCCTGTGCGGACGCCTCATAATATTCCGTATTGTGGGCTGCCAGCCGTTCCGCAGAGTTCTGATCTGCTGCGGCGCTGGACAGGGATAACGCGGACAGCGTCACCATACACAACACGATGAAAATCATCAGCAGGGAGACCGATCCGATATTGGTCATGGGAAATCGCTTCCTGTTCATGATGCCTCCCTCCCCACATAGACGGTCAGCGGCAGTTCATAGATGACCGTTCCGCCCATCGTACTGACAGTGACGGAACCATCCACTAAATTGTCTGAGGAAGCATGAAGATCCGCAGTCATCACATAGGCCGTGTCAGCATCCTCCCCTTCCCATCCATTCCAGTTTTCATCATAATAATACACCAGATCCAGAGAAGCAAGGTCGGAACCATGAATCAGGCCATAGCGCAGGGACTCTGCCAGGTCAGAAGCCTCATTCACCGCATGGTTCAGTGCCGAAGCTCCCGTGCTCAGCTCATGGGATTTGGCAAACATACGCAGGCACACGGCGCTGGCCAAGGAAAAGAACAGAATTGCGATGATCAGTTCCATCAGGAAGAGACTGGAACGTGTATTGGCTTTACGTCTCATCAGTGGAAGCTCCTTTCTGAGAGGACCATGGACGTTTCCTCTCCATCGCTGTTCTCAAAGGAGATGCGGAACAGTCCGTCCGCCGTCTCCTCCACGGTAAAATCGCTGACTGCCAGAATGTCCCTTCCGGCGGAAGCTTCCGTGTCCACTCCGTCCCGGACCGTCAGTTCCTTTAACATGCCCTCATAAGCATAGATATAGGTGCTATACCCGATCTGCGCGTCCTCATCGGTTCCGCACGCTGTCAGCACCAGACAGTTCACACCGTCCAGTTCTCCCACGGAAATGCTCTCCGATACGTCGTTCTGGCGGATCTTTTCCCGCACATAGGACAGCGGTGTCTGGGACGCATAAGCCGTCTCGGAAGCAGTCGTCTGGGATGCATACACATGGGCGGATAAAACTAATACGGCAAAGGCCGATACTGCAAATACGAACAGCAACGCCAGTGGAAAGATAAAATCAATGGTATGTCGGGTATCTCTGCGGATTTTCACGGTTGGATACCCCCTTTTTGGATAATGGTAACCTCCGGCAGAATGTTGGATCCCAGGGGCTGGTAATCCACAAAATACCGGCTCTCGTCATAATGAAGCCCGTAGTTGTCTTTCAGATACTGGAGGCTGGAAGGATAGCTTCCCTCCACTGCATAGCACTGGGTAATATCCCGTTGAATGGCATTTTCCAGCGTCTGCATTTCTTCCGCAGCCGTCTGCCGGGAGACCGTTGCCACTGCCATCTGGAAACCGAAGAAGATTACTAGAAAAATGGCCACCGACAGAAGCACATTTCTGCGGGATGTATGTTTCTGATTATTGGTAAATCGTTGTCTCATATTAAAAACCTGCCATCAGACTGACCAGCGGAAGCATGACGGAGAGCAGGATCAGACCGACAATTACCGAGAGAATGATGACCAGCGTCGGCTCAATGGCGGCCACCAGGCCGTTGATCTTCCCGTCGATCTCCTCTTCATAGGATTCCGCAATCTTTTTCAGTACCTCATCCATGGAACCCGTCCGGGAACCGATGGACGCCATCCGGGCATAAAGTCCTGGGAAAATATGATGTTTCAGTAACGTATCGCAGAGATCTGTGCCGCCGGAGACCTCCTCCTCGCAGGCGGTAAGCCGGTTCCGGAAATCCGAAGGCTCCACAAGCTGCGCGCTCAAATGAAGGGCGTCCTGAGGCGTCAGGCCGCTTCCCAGCGTCAGCGCCATACCGTCGGCAAACCGTCTGGCGGAGATCTTCTCGCTGAGCAGGCGGACCGTCTTCAGATGGCCTGCCAGGGAGCGGAGCTTTTTCTGCCCACCGGAAGTGCGGAACAGATAGAAGAACAGCGCTACGAGAAGTACCAGCAGTACCGTGAATGCGATGGCGTGTTTATTTAAAAAGACGCCTGCCTCCAGAAATCCTCTGGAAATACCGGTCATATCGCTTCCGAACTGACGGAAGACCTGGTTAAATACCGGCATGACCCGGGTAATCAGCACCAGAATGACGACGATCATCATGACGATCATCATCAGCGGATAGCTGACCGCTGTCCGGATGGTCTGGGACAGCCCGTCCTCCTTCTCATAATAGTCGGCCAGGGACGCCATCACATCGTCCAGCGTACCCGTCTGCTCGCCGATCTGCACCATGAACAGGAAATAATCCGGGCAGGCGCCCGTATCCTTCATGGCTTCATAGAGACTTCCGGTCAGATTCAGCGTATCCAGGGCGCAGGTAAGAAATGCCTGCTCCTCCTTATTGTCGGAATCCTCCAGCATAATGGAGACACCCTCCGTGCTGGAGATGCCGGATTTTAAAATCATGGCCATCTGGGAACAGAAGGCCTGAATTTCCGTATTGCTAAGTGGGGTAAGAGATTTATCTGCCATATCCTCGGTCCTTTCTCTCAGTAGGAATATTTGACCACATAGTGGCTGCCGTCGCCGATGTACTCCTTCACGGAAGCACTGTCGTTGCTGGCGGCCAGGGTCGGATCCATCAGCTGCCATTCATGTCCGTTGAACTCGATAATATTGTCTACCCAGCCCTGGTCATCCACATAACAGCTGATCCAGGAATGATAGGCGTCCCCCGCATAACCGATTTCCAGCTTGGTGGGAACGCCCTGGGAACGGAGCATGGCGGCCATGAGCGCCGCATAGTCAAAACAGATGCCCTTGCCGCTTGCCAGTGTGGCGTCCACATCCGGAAGATATCCGTAGGAGACGGAAGCCGCTTTTTCCGTATCATAAGAAATATTTTCAATGACGAAATTATAAATATTCCGGACAACCTCCAGATCATTCCACGTATCCGCTGCCAGCTCGATGCCCTTGGCAACCGCTTTGGAATCCGCAGTAAAATCCACGTACTGATTGGGATAGAGGAACGGGAGAAATTCATTTTCCGGCGTTACGTCAATCTCCTGCGTCAGCGACACCGCGTAGGAATCACCGCTCACATTTTCCAGTACCTGGATCGTATAAATCCCGTCTCCTGCCGGGAGCGGAAATGTTGTATTATCATTGCGGGCGGAGAGAAGATACGTGTACGTATTTTCATCCGGTCCGGTAATCTGCACCTTTACCTTCTCACAGCTTCCGCTGTAGCGCACCATCACATATCCCTGGGACACGTTGGAGGCGTCAATGGAAGCATAGTCATTCTGATAGACGGTCGTCCCGTCCGCAGAGGGAGTCAGTACCTGCGGCGTATTGTCGCGGGGAGGCTCCGAATGATCAGCTCCGGAAGATTTCTCCCCGGAGCATCCACAGAGAAGGAGGCAGCACAGAAGCAGAAGTGCGGGAAACAGTCCCGGACAGTGCCTCATAGTGAAAAGTCCTCCTTGCCGGTTTATTCTGTTGTAAGCGGAGAGATCAGAAGCATCAGCTCATTTCCGGCCTTATCCGGAATAGTGACGGTCTGCGGCTCTTCCGGAATGGTAAATGCGATTGTTCCGGTTTCCATATCGATGGACCGGGGTGTCAGACCGCTGATGTTGTCATAATCAATACCGGAGTAAGTGTCGCGCACCACAAGGTAGACCAGATCGCCCTGGGTATAGGACTGGATAAACTGCGGTTTGTCCGTATCCAGATGGGTAACCTCATAAGTCTGGGTCGTCTCCTGCCCGTTCATGGACACTGCCGTAATGGACAGCGTGCCGTTCTCGGTCAGCGTCGTTGTAAAATCATGTTTATTTTTCTGCTGTAAAGTCACAGGCTTTCCGTTCAGCTCCGCACTGACTGTGGAAATCGGTATCAGTGTCTTCACGGAAATATCATAGACCGCGTCGGAAGTGGATGCCACATTCACCCGTCTGGCCGTCACCGTAGGATGGAAAAACTGTAAGGGCAGCAGCACCATAATCACCAGAAATACATAGCTGACCGTCCGGCCAAAATCAAGGGACGGCTTCTTATAATTGCCCCAGGATTCCAGCACCTCCACCGGAATACTGCTTGGCTCCATATCACAGGCATTGAATACATTGTTCAGAAGCTGATTGGCAGTCTGCGCGTCCAGCTCGGGAATTTCGGCGCTGTTCAGTGAAAGATCTGAAAAATCAATGGTCGAATTCTTCTTTTTAGTCATACAGAATCTCTCCTTTCCTGTCGCCGAGCTTACGCTCCAGCTCCCGTTTTCCTTTGGCGAGGCGCCGCTTCACCGTGCTGTGGCTGCAGTTCATGGCATCGGCAATCTCGTCCAGCGACATATCGTTATAATATCGCATAATAATGGTCTGCGCCTCATTGGGGTGCAGGGAAAGGATCTGTGACATGAGTTCCGCCTGCCGGATCCGTTCTTCCACTTCCTTCTCAGGGTCGGAAATCTTACTGCCGGAGTACTCATCTGTCTCCGGAACACCATTGACATAATTATACTCTTTCTCATGGCGGATCCGCTTCTGGCATACATCATAACAGACACGGAAATTAATCTGATTCAGCCAGGAAACAAAAAGCCGCGGATTCTTCAGTAAATTAATATTTTTCAGCACAAGAATATAGACATCCTGCAGGACATCCTGTGCCAGATAAGGGTCTTTTACATACTGGTAGGTAAAACGGTACTGTTTTTTGTACGTAGCGGTATACAACTCAGCAAAAGCATTACTGTCACCGGCCTGCGTCCGTCGTACCAGTCTGGCCAGATAGTCATAATCCAGCTCATCCATAACAATGCTCTCCTTTCGGCGTTGTAAATCAAACTTCCTCGTAAATACGTTTATTTGCCAGCGCAATCAGCGAGGTGATCTGCTCCAGATGCTCCTTGCTGTTCATGGCAACACCGATCCGGTATTCGATGGCAATGGCGTCTGCAGCTTTATTATGCTGATTGACCCGATCCGTCACTCTCGCAAGAAACGTCTCAATCTTATTCTGGTCTGCATGCTCGAAAATAGCCAGGAACTTGTTACCGCCATTTCTGCCCAGAAAACATAAGGACAAGGAAGCGGAAGACAGGATATCGGAAAAATCCTTCAGCAGCTTATTTCCGTTGGTGTGGCTGTAGAGCCGGTTCACCTCCGGCAGATTCGTCAGATCGATCATAATACAGGCAATATCCTCCGGCAGATCCTTGTCATAGTATTTCTCGATGACCGTATCACAGCTGAACCGGTTCGGAATACCGGAGAGCTGATCGGAATAGGCCACATCATACAGGTTGTGGTAGTTCAGCTTGATGGAAGAAATCAGATGAAAATCCACCAGCAGGAAAATAAAGCTCGCCAGCATCAGAATCCAGATCACCGCAAAGAGCGCGGTGGCAGCCGATGAGGAAAAGATGAACTGCTTTACCGACGGCTGCATCAG